>CAYREN010000019.1:0-26182 GCA_964423255.1 uncultured Roseivirgaceae bacterium
TGGAGTGATTTGGGTAAATGATAAAGAAGCCTTTAAGAATAATAAGAAAGATAAATATAAAGATCAATGCAAAAGGGTTTTTTAGTGCAATTAGTCCAAATAATGCAACACTTAACAGGATTAGCTCTATGAGTATAACCGGATACCCGCTTTTGGGTTTAATTAGGTTTTCTTTTTTCATGTTATTAAATTTATAATGATATTAAAATGATATCACTTTATTTAAACGAAATCGTGTCTGAAATGTTTCGATATCTGAGGCAAACAAACGTAGATCCTTTTGCCTACTGAAAATAATTACCGCCCTTGTTGCGGTATCTGTTTGCTGTTTGCAATGATCTACTGCTAAAATTTTTGTAAAAAACCTTGACTTTTATAATTCCATTCTTCACATTTGCACTGTACTATTACAATAATACAGTATAACACCAATAAAATGATTACCGTAAATGAATTGAGTTTTGCATACCCCAAACAGCAGGAGCTTTTCGATAAGCTATCTTTGAGGCTGAGCCCGGGAAGCATAACCGGCCTTCTCGGAACCAACGGCTCAGGCAAAACAACCTTGTTGAAATTATTATCGGGACTTTTGGCCACTACAAATGGAACCATCAAGGTGAATGATTTCAATTCGTTCGACAGAAATGTAGATTTGCTGAAGGAAATATATTTCTTGCCGGAAGAGTTTATTCTCCCCCCGATTAAGATTTTGAGCTATGTAAAAGCTTATAGTGGATTCTATCCAAAATTCAGCTCTGAAAAATTCAAAACAATTCTGGAAGACTTTGACTTATCAGGTAGTGCAAAACTTCATAAACTCTCTCATGGGCAGAAAAAGAAGTTTTTAGTTTCCTTTGCTTTGGCCACCAATTGTTCGCTCATGATTTTTGACGAGCCAACCAATGGTCTGGATATTCCTTCAAAATCATTGTTCCGAAAAATACTTGCAGGTTCTATTGAAGACAATCAATTGGTGATCATCTCTACACATCAGGTAAAAGACGTCGAAAACCTAATCGACAATATAGTTGTTCTTAAAGATGGCAAAGTTGTTTTTCACGAAAGCACATTAACCATTTCAGAAAAACTGAAATTTTACTCGGGTAGAGATATCGACGAAGAATCGGCCATTTATTCCGAAGCTGTTCCGGGAGGGTATAATTCAATTTCCAGACAAATCAATGGACATTCGTCAGATATTGATATCGAACTCCTTTTCAACGCAATCAACTCAGGAACAAAAATATTTACTGACCATGAAATCGGTATAGCCAGAGCAAAATAGAGATAACCAATGGAATGATTTATTTCCCCGGTAAATGGCAAACTTTAAAAATACAAAATGATGAATATTAATAAAAACATAAGCTCACATAGGATGCTATTGCTTTACAGGCAGTATATAAACCTTCACCTCAAACAAACCCTGATTATTTTTGGGGCTACTGTCGTGGCTATAGCCGTCTTTCACTCCTATATGCATCTTATAAATTTAAGACACTTAAAATATACTTTCAATACCAATTATCATCTACCTGTATTTCTGTTTGCTTTTTTTGGGGGATGCCTTATCTGGTGTGGTATGGCATTTCCAGGGCTTCGATCCCAAGGAAAAAGAATGGATTTTTTGATGACGCCCGCTTCATCGTTTGAGAAATATTTGTTTGAATTTATCAATCGAATTTTGCTCTACCTGATTCTCTTTCCAATCATCTATTGGTCAGTTACAAACCTGGTAAGTGGAATTTTTCATTCCTACAATCTGGAGTATATCAATTATAAGTTTTCCTTTGGTGACCTTATTAATTCAAATTGGAGTAAGCGGGAATTGGCCCTGGCCATGAGTCTTGGATTATTAATGTTTACACTTCCATTTACGGGGGCAACATATTTTCAAAAATTGTCTTTACTAAAAATGATGCTCATCGTTCCTCTATTTATGGGGATCTATTTTGGAATAGGCTATTTGTTGGTGAAAGGACTTCATATACAAGACTACAGGCTTGTCAATAACAGGGTATTATTTATGTATGGCCCAGAAGAGGGGAAGCTGGCCGGGATATGGGCAGCAGTCGTTGGCAACCTTGCGATATTGACGATAGGTTATTTTAAAATAAAAGAGAAAGAGGTGTAGTATGGAATTCAAAAACAACAAAGGTATCGCGCTTCAAATCGCTGACAATATATCGGAAAGAATTCTAAACGGCACAATCGCCCTTGAGGAGAAAATTCCTTCCGTCAGAGAATTGGCAGCAGAAATGGGTGTAAATCCCAATACTATTGTGCGGAGTTATGCAGAGTTGCAATCGAAAAATATTATTTCTAACCAAAGAGGTATAGGATATTTTGTTACAAAAAACGCACGTAATATAATACAAGAATGGAGAAGACAAGACTTTTATACAATTGAATTGCCAGAGTTTGTCCATCACATGAAGATTTTGGGTGTCAGCTACTCCGATCTTGAAACTCCCATATCTAAACTTTTAAATAAACTGAACAATGAAAACAAGTAGTAAAATATTAATTGGGTTGCTCTCCACTATCCTTATTGTGATAGTAGTCTTTTTGCTTGATATCAGGTTTTTTGGTGAGCACATAAGTTCACAGACAGATAATTATAAAACGACAGATATCGCAATTAGTAATTTTAAGCATTTGCTGGTCGATCAATTCAAATTTTTGAAAATTGCTAAGTCAGACAGTAATTATATTCAATTTGTGGTATTCAACGATACGACGATTGTCAACTTCGAATATGCTATAGAAAATGATACTTTGAAAATCAACGGAGAGTTATTACCTTCATTTTCAGGCTATACGCTTTTTACAAATTCTGAGATTGAGAGCATAGTTGTATTAAATTCTCAAATAAATTTTTCCGGCCTAAACCAGAATAATATTCGCATCAACTTAACAGACGGTAAAATAAATAGTCATGGAAATTCCATAAAATCTTATTTCAAAAATGCCTCCATCTCTTTGTTAAATTCAAGATTAATTTTTAATAATATAAAAGTAGATACCATAGAGCTGACCATGGAAAACTCGAACGCCGAATTTGGTAAAGATATTAATAGTTTAAATGCATCTGTCGATTCTCAATCGGAACTAATTTTAAAATATGTATCAAAACTTGAATTGGTAAGAGATAAAAAAAGCAAGGTGTATATGAGGTAGGTTAATTAAGAATTGACTATTCAAAAATAAATAATATGATGAAACCGGTATTGCCGGAGTAAAATAAGGACACTCAAGGGAATGATAATATTTTCTTGCCACTTGAAAATCTAAAAATGTAAACGGATGAAAAATATATTTTTAATAGGAAGGCCATTTATACTTTCTTTTACTATCAATAATTCTTCTGGATTAACCAATTTTGAAATAATTTGACATGATACTAAAATCAAGAAATATAAGGAAATAGGTCGAAAACCAGAATTTAATTGCGTTGGTCGCTACTCTGATTCCGTGGAAAGTAAGGATTATGCTGTTGGAATTTTAATATCTTCTAAGTGGGTTTTGACCGCATCACATTTTGTACAAGATTTATCTGTTTGGAAGTTTGGAGATAATTTTTACAGCACTAAGAAAATAATTAAACATCCTGCACTGAAACCAAATGCTGAAGAAACTCAATGAAACGGATGGGAAATGGCTTTAGTAGAACTTGACGAATCTGTTTTGGACATGATACCAGCTATTCGCTATTACGGAAATAAAGAGTTAGGGCATACTATGACTAAAATTAAATATGGGTATATTGAAGATGGAAAAGAATGAATTCCACGAAATAAAAAAAATAACTATTGGGAAATTTACATACTCTGATAAATACCGACAAATTCTCGTCTTTATTTCCACCAGAAATTCACTGTCTATGAATTAATGCCATTTAACTTAATGCATTTAATGATATTGGATGATTTTACACCTGTATCCTATCATTTTAAACAAAAAATTTACGTTCATGATAAGACCCTACCTAATTAAAAAATAAAACCAGTAGTGGGAGAAATTATTAATCGACAACCTCAGCAAGTGAAAGCAATGAAGAACTCATCTTCAAACCACAGATTGCAAGGTTTTTTTCACTTACTTTAAAGCCTAATTTTGAGCCGGTTATTACAAAGCTAATTGGGAAGCCCTGGCTAACAAGGTCATCTTCAGAAACAAAAAGTGTATTATTTTTTTCTGTATCATCAAAGATATTGAGGATTTTATTCTTGTTTGATTTTGGTGCATAAATCAATTGACAGGCATTTGCATCGCCAATTCCAGCAATGTTAATTACCCTTATTTCCTTGCCGGAAACCTGTTTACCAGCAAAACTAGCTTTAACTTCCTTTAATGCATTTTGACTTCCAAAAACACCTATAGTAAAATTGTTACCTGTTTCACTCCATTGTATATGTTTTGTGAAATTATACATGAATAATGAATGCAACTTATAAATGTTTGTTTGGGCTTGAACAGTACTAAGATTTAGCATATAAAAAAATGCAAACACCGATAGGAACTTGATTGGCTTTCTATACATGAGTTATTTGGAATTATTTTTTAATAATTTTAACAAGTTAAAGTTAACTTAAATTAGGATTGGAAAAAGAAGATATTTTCTATTTTAGTACATAAGATAACAAAGATTCAAATCCAAATATGAATTTAGCCTGATTCCATTCTTATAATTTAGGTAGGTAAATCTTTAACTGATCAATTATACAGAGTATAAGACGATTAATTGTAGGAATTCCTTCAAACTTTGTCAGCGTTCACTTTTTAATAATTTGACGCTTTGATTGTTTAAATTTAATAAACTATTAACTCGGTTTGATGGATTTCTGATTAATGATACAGCAAAAAATTGAATTATTTATGGACATTAATCAAAGTTTAGAACCAAAAAAATGAAGCCCTCTTATTAATATTTAAGGCTCCACTCTGAAATTATTATTTGCCCTATAACTTTCTACATTTCTATTTTCTCACCCATTTTATTTGTAAAGAAATAGTCAGTAATTGCCAATGAGGAGTCTTGAATAAGTAGGATAAACTTTTGGTATTTAAAAAACCATTTCACCTTTTTTGAAATAATCCCTTGACTAAAATAGGCATGCAAATATGGGTGCAAACTAATGGTAATATGTTCCTCATTTTGTTTGCTCAACAAATAGTCTAGATCTCTTTCTATTTGGTCTGCGATTAAGATTGAGGGCGCAATTTTTCCAGAACCACCACATGATGGACAAATTTCAGTGGTTTTAATATTCATTTCTGGCCGAACGCGCTGTCTGGTAATTTGCAAAAGCCCAAATCTTGACAAGGGCAACACGGTAAATTTAGACCTGTCGTGTTTCATAAACTCTTTCATTTTATCAAATAAAAGGCGTTTATTTTCTGCTTTTCGCATGTCTATGAAATCAACCACGATGATTCCTCCCATATCTCGCAATTGAAGTTGCCGTGCAATTTCTTTCGCTGCTTCAAGATTTGTTTTTAATGCTGTGCTTTCCTGGTCAGATTCTACAGCAGATTTATTTCCCGAATTGACATCAATTACGTGTAAGGCTTCCGTGTGTTCAATAATCAAATAACCACTTCCATATGGAAGACTAACAGATTTACCAAAAAGTAATTTTAGCTGTTTTTCAATACCTTGTCCCTCAAAAATTTTTGTCTTCCCCGAGTAAAATTTAACAATTTTTTCTTTGTCTGGAGCAATCTCCTTGGTAAATAACTTTAATTCGTCATAAATTACCTTGTCATCAACCAAGATGCTGTCATAGGATTCGTTAAGCACATCTCTTAACAATGCTGAAACACGACTCATCTCACCAATGATTTTATCTCTGGGGTTAGATTTTTTTAAAAGCTTTATTCCTTGTTTCCATTTTTCAACAAGGTTTCTGAGGTCACGATCAAGTTCTGCAACATCCTTTTTCTCAGCTACTGTTCTTATAATTACACCAAAATTTTCTGGTTTTATTGAAGATATTAATCGCAGTAACCTTTTCCGCTCATCGCTATTGGTGATTTTTTTTGAAATGCTGACTGCTTTAGAAAAAGGTACCAGGATAATGTACCTTCCAGCCAATGACAACTCACAAGAAAGACGAGGCCCTTTTGTAGAAATAGGTTCCTTGACAACCTGAACCAGAACCTTCTGGTTTTTAGTTAAAACTTGATTTATTTTACCAAGTTTGCTAATGTCTGGCTCGTTTTTAAACTTGCCCAGATCATATGAAGGATGTTTCCCAATTAGTGCAAATTTTGTAAACTTATTTAGAGATGCTACTTGAGGTCCAAGATCCAAATAATGCAAAAATGCATCTTTTTCATAGCCAATGTCTACAAAGGCTGCGTTAAGACCTGGAACAACTTTTTTAACAGTTCCCAAATACATGTCACCAACGGTGAACTTATTTGCACTCTCCTCATTGTGAAATTCTATGAGG
Source organism: uncultured Roseivirgaceae bacterium (assembly GCA_964423255.1). Classification (GTDB taxonomy): domain Bacteria; phylum Bacteroidota; class Bacteroidia; order Cytophagales; family Cyclobacteriaceae; genus JAAUQL01. Next base: position 6,459 of record CAYREN010000019.1, read on the forward strand.
CTCTTATTTCTTAAAAGGGCAATTCGACATCCTTTCTGAGTTGAATTAATTACTAATTCACTACTTGACGTCATTAATTTATTTTTAAATTGAAGCTCTTTGCCAATATTTTAGAAGAATACTACTTCTTCTTATGTCGATTTTTTCTTAATCGCTTTTTCCTTTTATGAGTAGCGATCTTATGTCTTTTTCTTTTTTTACCGCAAGGCATAATTTTAAAAATTTCTATTTATAAATATTATTATATCAAATTTCTTCAAAACACTAAAGACATTCACCATTGATTTAATATATATGAATGACTGTTATAATTATCTACCGTAAAACAATAAGTTATTAGTGCAGGATTTTTAAAAATTGCAATCCCTGATAATTTTTCAAATTGCCCAATAGATAGACAAATTTGTTGGCCTTTTTCAAAGAGGGTGCAAATATAAATCTTTTTTATAGATTTTCATATGTTTAATTTTTTAAAATTCGCTGTTACCCAGAGATTATAATCTTGCCTTCGAGTTTCATTAAATGGGTCAGGTCTTCGATAAAGTAATGATTGTTACTTTAATATTAAAGTTCCTTGATAAAACAATTTGACTCAATCTGCATAATGTAAATTTGAACCTGTTGATATCAATGAAATCACTAAATTGATTTAAAAATTAATAGAAATTCGAAAATGTGAACATCAATCTTTAATGTGAAGGGTGATGATTTACTCTAAGTTAATTATCGGTTGAAATCGAACCACTAAATACTAATTCTGCTGGCCCTGTCAGGTAAATATTCGAAAAACTATTTCTATCTACTTTTTCAAAACTTATCTGTAATTCCCCACCAAGAGTTTTTACCTTTATGGGAGACCTGGTTCCATTTAGCCCCTGAATCAAAGCTGCAGCAGTAACACCTGTTCCACAAGAAAGAGTTTCATCCTCTACTCCCCTTTCATAAGTACGCACAAAAATCTGATCATTGGATATCGACTTGACAAAGTTAACATTGGTGCCTTCAGAATAGTATGGCGCACCATTTCTTATTTTTTTACCTTCTCTGAAAACATTATAACTTTCTATGTTATCAACATAACAAACATGATGTGGAGAACCGGTATGTAAAAAATAATGATTTTTAAAAATTTCAATATCATTGACATTGGGCATTTTAATTTTGATTAGCTCATCTTCAATTTTTGCATCCAAAATACCCTCAACGGTCATAAATGAGCAATGGTTGGAAATAATTTTTAGCTTATGTGCAAATTGCACTGCGCATCTGCTTCCATTTCCGCACAAAGTTGTTATTTGTCCATCGGCATTAAAATAAATCATTTCAAAATCTGCCTGATGGTGATTCCTAATTAAAATTAGCCCATCTGCACCAATTCCAAATTTTCGATGGCAAAGGTGAGCAATCAATCTATTATCAATGAGATCAAATTTTTCAGATCGGTCATCAATCATTACAAAATCATTTCCTGTACCTTGATATTTATTAAAGTCAATTGTACTCATTGATAAATAGACTTAAGTATTACTATTATTCAACATTTTTTAAACAAAAAAAGCCAACCCATCGGGTTGGCTCCAGTATATATTTTAATATCAGTGCTTACCGAGAAAGTTTTTCTTTGATTCGGGCAGATTTTCCTTTTCGACCTCTAAGGTAGAATATTCTAGCTCTTCTAACTTTACCCTTTCTGATAATTTTTATTGTATCAATACTTGGTGAAGCAATAGGAAATATTCTTTCAAGGCCAATTCCATTAGAAATTTTTCTAACGGTAAAAGTTTCTCCGTTTGATCCTTCATTTCTTCTTTGGATAACTGTACCCTGGAAATTCTGTACTCTTTCCTTGTTTCCTTCCTTGATTTTAACAGCTACATTAATTGTATCACCTGACTTAAAATCAGGAAATGAAGCTTTCCTATCCTTATATTCTTGCTCAAATTCTCTTATTAATTGATCACTCATGAGTCCTATTAATTACTGCTTCTGTAAAATGGTCTGCAAATATAGAAAATATAAATTTAAATGCTTAAAGCATGTAGCATATTATTTGTAAAAATTATGCAGTAAGTAAATAATAATATAATCACACCATTCGACAATTATATTTCAATAGGGTAAAGTAATTCTTTTTTATAATTGAACAATAATTACATAGATACACTTTTGCACAATAGATAAGGTAGATTTTTAGTAATTTTACAATTCATTAGATGACTAGTATTTAATTTAAATTGTGGGAGAGAAAGATTTTCAATCAAGATTTCGTGTTTATTTTTTTACCTCTATTTTTTTGCTAACTATCATTTTTAGCCCTTCATTTCTTCAAGCTGAAAGTAAAAAAGCATTTAAGTTATTGGAGAAAGCTGAGTACATCAAATTGGTAGAATTGCTTCAAAAATCCATCGAAAAAGACAGTACAAACTCTGGTGCCAAATATGTATTTTCTTTACTATATCTCACGCCGAAATATCCAGACTACAATATTGATACTTCGTATTATTTTATCAATGCGGCTATTGCAGATTTTGTGGTTCACGACGAAAAAGAAATTGAAAGTCTGGGAAAATTGAGTATCAATGATTCGACACTTCACCGTCAAAAGGCAGAAGTAGAGTCACATGCTTTTCGACGCGCCAAGGCATTGCACACCATAGAAGAATATAATTACTTTTTAATAAATTTTAAAAGTGCAATTCAAACAGAAAATGCGGTGGTGCTGAAAAATGAAATCGCCTATCAAAATGCCGTATCTTCAAATACATTTGAAGCATTCCAATACTTTATTTACAATTATTCAGATGCAGTTCAAGTCACTGATGCAAAGATAAAATTTGAGGAGTTGCTTTATAATACTAAAACTGAAGACAAAAAGCTTGAAAGTTATATTCGATTTTTAAAGAATAATGTTAATACGCCGTTTCGTGATGATGCCGAAAAAAACATTTTTGAAATTTCTACTGCTGATAATGACTTGGATAGTTACATGATTTTTATAGAACAATATCCGAACAGTAAAATGTTGAGAAAGGCAATGGATTTTTTATATCATTGCTACAAAGAGCATTCATCTGCCCAGGGATTTTCAAATAAATTTAACATTCTGCAGGAGCAGGATTCATTAATGAAAATTGCCCAAGCAGAGACAGGTCAATTGATGGCAATTTTTGAAATGGATAAATATGGTTTTTCAAAATTGAATGGCGAGAAACTCATTGATTTTACATATTCAAAAATCAAAACAAATTACTTTTGCGGAAATATAAATGAAGATTTTCTTGAGGTAGAATTGAACGATAAAATGTTAATTGTTTCTCGTCTCGGAGGAACAGTGTTTGAAGGACAATATAATTATGTGGAAGATCTTGGTTGTGGAGCTTTAAAAATTGGAAAGGGTGGATATTTTGGCGTTCATCACAAATCGGGAAATCAATTGTTAGATTACAATTATGAAGATGTTGGTTTGGTGGCCAATGCATTTATCAAATACAAATTTAATGGTAAATGGGGTTTGAAAAGCTTTTCTCAACGTGACATTCTACCCCCGGAATTTGATGATATTTTTTCAGAAGGGCGATTTGTTGTTATAAAAAAAGGAACCCTTTTTGCTATTCAAAACATAAGAAACTTAAGCAAAGCAGCAAATCTGGAAAAGCCAATATTGGATTTCCAATATGATGATATGGAACTCATTTATGATTCTCAACTTTTACTTTTTAGAGATGACATGGAAACCGTCATAGATTTGGATCTTAAAGAAAAGATAAAATTAGACCTCCAAGGATTTTACGAACTTTACCAAGGGTGGATGATAAAGAAAGACAATAAGTATAAAATATATGATCAAATTTTTTACCCGCTTTCAGATTTGGAGTTTGACAAGGTGGATTTTAATAAATCTCGTGCTGCCCTGAAAATCAACAACAAATGGGGGATTTATAATGCCGATAAAGAATTCCCAAAAACCTTTCCTTACGATTCTGTTCATTTTCTTAGCGAACAAATAGGAATAATAATTAATGGCAGCACTACCTATGCCATTTTTGAAAATGATAGTCTGATAGATATTTCATATTCCAAAGAAACAAAACTGCTATGGCCTTCTTCATTGAGAGATGATGAAAATGAGAAATTTGCGCAGTATTTGCTCACGAAAACAAGCAAAGGAAATTATAAGGTTTTCAATATATATGGGCGGAAAATTATTGATGGAAAATACACTTCAATAGAGGCATTAGGTAGTGATTATTTGCTAGTAGAGCGATCTGGGAAAAAAGGGTTAATTCACCAAAGTGGAAAAGTTGCGCTAAAAATAAGGTACAGCGCTATTGGCAACTACCACAACGGATATGTGAGCACCCTATTAAATGGGAAATTTGGAATTTTTAATTATAAGAAAAATGTATTTCTAAGCACTAAATATAAAAAGGCATTAAAACCTTTTGGCAACCTTTATTTCATTGGGACAAAAGGGACTTCCTTTGGATTGGTTAACCTGGAAAATCAGGATGTGACAGGATATAAATTTGATGAAATACTGGATTGGAACGATTCGGTAGCTCTGGTCAAAGAAAAGGATATATGGAATCTCTACGATATAAAAAATGCAACATATACTTACGAAGGCATAAGTGAGTATAAAGTTTTAAGAAATGATAACAATGAAAAGATAATCCATATTATAAAAGACAGCCAAAGTGGAATATTGAGTAACACCCAGGGTGTAGTGGTAGGAGCTTCATTCAATGATATCATTAATATCGGATCTCCTGAAATACCGGTTTATTTTGCTGAGAAATATATCCTCGAAGCAGATTTTTATGTCATTATTTATTACAATTCCAAGGGTAAGATATTAAGAAAACAGGTTTTCACTGATGAAGAAGAATATGAAAAAATCTATTGTGGCGATTAAATAAAGATGATTAAACTTTTCCAATACTCATACATATGGAAAAACATTACAATATTGCTTTTATTGGTTCAGGAAACCTACCATGGCATTTGGCTCCCGAGTTAGAAAACGCCGGACATCGTATTGTAGAGATTTTTAGTAAAACTGGTAAAAATGCAAAAGCACTTCAAAACAGGCTTTACCATGCAGAAATAGTCTCTTCACTTGATTTTTCATCTTCTCAGGCATCCGTGTTTTTCATAAGTGTCTCGGATGATGCAATTAAAGAAATTTCTCAAAGAATTGCCCTGCCAAAAAATGCCATTATTATCCATACCTCCGGAAGCAAATCCATTAAGGAATTGACCTGCATTGGCACAAAAAATATAGGTGTTTTTTATCCATTGCAAACCTTTACAAAGCACAAAAGGCTGTCATTTGATGATGTTCCAATTCTTATTGAATCAGAAAACAGCTACACAAAAAAAGTACTTAATAAGCTGGGCAATTCTATAAGTAAAACGGTGTTGCAAGTGAGCTCAAAAGAAAGGATAACCATACATATTGCTGCGGTATTTGCCTGTAATTTTTCCAATCATATGTTTGGGGTAGCTGAGGAAATTCTAAAGCAAAAGGGCTTGGAGTTTGAATTACTTCACCCTTTAATTGTCGAAACGATAAATAAATGCTTGGATATTGGACCAAAAAATGCTCAAACTGGCCCTGCGGTTCGTGGTGATCTACAAACTCTGGATAACCATGTGGAATTTCTGAAGAAAAGCAATTATAGGGATTTGTACAAATTAATCACAAAGAAGATATTAAATGGATAAGGTACTGATTCTGATTGAAAATTGAACATGAAAAATTATTGAGTCTTTAAGAATTGGTAAGTTTTAGAAAAGGGTCGGTAAGGAATTTGAAAAGACAGATACGCTCACGCTAAACCTTGCAAATAAAATAATCAAAAAAGTCCTTTGATAACTATTCAATTTATAAAAAGTCACTTTATCTGGTTATTGACACTAATTGCCTTCATTTATTTCGAAAAGAAACTACAAGGTCTCATTATGTATCATATGCTAAACATTAGGATGATTCCTCACGATTTGAGTTAATTGAAGTCAGTATTTCTGATACTTAGCTTTTTATTTTTACTTTATTAAAATGGATTAGAATTCGGGTTTATAATTGCCTTGCTAAGGCAAAAAATAATTTTTGGTATGCAATTAAGTATTTCAATGGTCAATAATTTAATAGCTGAATTATTCACGTTAATTTTCTATACATAAAAAGTAAGTACTATTTTTGCGGACAATTTCAGGGTTTCACAACCCTTGAGTTGCATTATAAAAATAGCAATTGGCATTACTGGTTTTAGTAATTTATATTGTTATTCCATGGAAAGTAAAACAAATATTGGGTAATGAAAATATCTCTTAATTGGCTGAAGGAATACATAGAAATTTCTGAATCAGCTAAAGAAATCGCTCACATTCTTACAATGACAGGGCTTGAAGTTGAAGGTATTGAATCTGTAGAAACCATAAAAGGTGGATTAAATGGTGTCGTAATTGGTGAAGTAATGGAATGTGCAAAACACCCTAATGCAGATAAACTGAGCCTTACAAAAGTTGATATCGGAGAGGTGGAGTTTTTACCAATTGTTTGTGGCGCTCCAAATGTAAGCACTGGACAAAAAGTACTAATTGCTAAAGTTGGTACTACACTTTATCCCTTAGGAGGTGATGGATTTAAAATTAAAAAAGCAAAAATAAGAGGTGAAGTTTCTGTCGGTATGATATGTGCTGAAGACGAACTTGGTTTGGGGAAAAATCATGATGGAATCATGATACTAAATACTGATCTGCCAAATGGGACTGAAGCAAGCAAATATTTCAAAATAGAAAATGATACTGTATTTGAAATTGGTCTGACTCCAAATCGAGCTGATGCTACTTCGCATATCGGAGTCGTAAGAGATCTGCGTGCAGCTCTAAATAGAAATGTATCCTGGCCCAATGTCTCCAATTTTCAAATAGATAATGTTACCTCAAATATCCAGGTAATAGTTGACGATCATGTTGGCTGCCCTAGATATTCGGGAATATCCATATCAAATGTTATTATTAAGGAATCTCCAGAGTGGTTAAAAAACAAACTATTGGCAATAGGGCAAACTCCCATTAATAACATCGTTGATGTCACAAATTTTATCCTTCATGAAATTGGGCAACCACTGCATAGTTTTGATGCTGATAAAATTCGTGGAAATAAAGTAATTGTTAAAAAATTGACAAAAGGCACAAAATTTAAAGCCTTGGATGAAAAAGAATATAGTCTCCAAGAAACAGATCTAATGATTTGTGATGAGGCAGGCGGGATGTGTATCGCTGGAGTTTTTGGAGGAATTGATAGCGGAATAAGAGAAGACACTAAAAATATTTTCCTTGAAAGTGCCTATTTTTCTCCTGAATATGTAAGAAAGTCAAGCTTACTTCACGGACTAAAAACTGATTCCGCTTTTAGGTTTGAACGAGGAACGGATCCTTTAATAACTGTTTACGCTTTGAAAAGAGCTGCATTGCTCATCAAAGAATTGGCTGGAGGCGAAATATCTTCTGAAATTATTGACAATTATCCAGTAGAGATTGAGCCATTCAGGGTTAAGATGAAATATAAAAATATTGATCGACTCATTGGAAAATCTTTATCAGAGAGCGTAATATTTGACATACTCACTCACCTTGACATTGAAATTGAAGATAAAACTGAAAATGGTTTCTTAGCTATTGTACCTCCTTATCGAGTGGATGTAACACGAGAAGCCGATGTAATAGAGGAGATATTACGAATTTATGGTTATGATAATATTGAACTCAAGGATGCGATTTCGAGTGATTTTTTAGCAGATTTCCCAAAGGTTACACAAGAATCATCTCAACTGAAAGCAGCAGATTTTTTGATAGGTAATGGATTTTTTGAGATAAGTACAAACTCACTTACAAAATCAGATTACGCTGAAAATACCTCAACGTTTAATGGAAATGAAAATGTGATCATACTCAATAAGCTTAGTGAAGACCTTGGGGTTTTAAGACAAAGTCTGATATTTTCAGGACTGGAAGTAGCTGCACATAATATCAACAGAAAGCAGAACAATTTGAAGTTATTTGAATTTGGCTCTACTTATAAAAAATCTGAAATAGAGGGTTATGTTGAAAAAGAATATTTAAGTATCTGGCTTACAGGTTACAATAATCCTGAATCATGGATTTCAAAAAATAAGCCTGTTGAATTCCATGATTTGTCAGCTATAATTTTCAATTTATTGGGCAAATTTTCGAATAATAAATACAAGTCCATTATATTAGAAAATAAATTTTTTGATTTTGGCTTAGGTATTGAAATGGGAAATCAGCAGATATTAAAGATGGGTCTTTTGAATAAAAATATAACTGGTCAACTAAATATTGATCAGAATGTATTTTATGCAGAAGTTGATTTTCAAAGGTTACTTACTAAATCGAATACTGGATTTAATGTTGAAATAATTTCTAAATACCCCGAAGTACGCAGAGATTTATCATTGGTTATAGCTAAATCAGTAACTTATGAACAAATAAAAGAAATAACAGAGGAAGGTGAATTTTTGAAAGTACTCAAAGACATTAATGTTTTTGATTACTATGTAGGAGAAAAGATTGAAAAAGATAAAAAAGCTTATGCTATAAGTTTTATATTGCAAGACAAATCAAGAACCCTAACCGACAAAATAATTGATAAAATCATGAATCGGTTAATACATAAATTTGAAACTAAATTAGGAGCTGTTATTAGAAAGTAAATATGAAAAGAGACAGGCTTAACAATGAACTTCAAGCACTTGAAAGAAAGATCAGGTTGCTTATCACTCAGTATTCTCAAGAAAAGAAAACAAATGAAAATTTGTCAATTCAAAATATCGAATTAAAGAGCCTTCTCAACTCCAAAGAACAGCAAATTCAAGACTTTCAAAATCAGATTAAAATTAGTACTATTGTAGACAGTATTTCTGTGGGAGATTCTGAAGCTACAGAAGTTAAAAATAAAATCGACGATTACATCAAAGAAATTGATTCTTGTATCAATCAATTGAGTAAGTAATAGAAATATTTTATTGCGAATGGAAGAACTTTCAATAAATATAAAAATTGCAGATAGGGAATACCCTATGAAAGTTGACGCAGAAGAGGAAGAGAGAATTAGACTTGCCGGAAAAAAGATAAACGAAAAAATAAAACTTTACAGAGACCAATTTGGCATTGATGATAGTCAAGATCTCTTGGCCATGGTGGCCTTTGATAGTCTCTACGAAAAACTTCAAACCGAAGCTAATTCTACGAGTACTGGAGAATCCGCAGTAGATAAAATCAGTTACCTGAACAAACTTATTTCTGAAGTTACAGGATAGCTGTCTGATTCTTAAAGATCAATTTAACCAATCAGCTTCAGACCCCACCTTTTATTAATTATTTAATTTAATTATATGGATAGTATAACATTACTTACCGTTGCCCTAGGTGGACTAATTGTAGGAGTGATAATAGGTAGAATTATTTTAAAAAAAGCGTTTTCTTCCAAAGAGCAAAAAATTAAGGATGAGACAGACATCCTATTAAAAGAAGCTGAATTACAGGCTGAAACAATTAAAAAGGATAAAATTATAGAAGCCAAAGAACAACTTCTTAAATTAAAAACTGAATTTGAAGAAGAAGCTAATCGTAAAAAAAGCCAGATCATTGGCAATGAGAATAGACTGAAGCAAAAGGAACAACACCTCTCAAAACAGATTGAACAAAACAAACGAAAAGAAGCAGAATTGGACAGCAATAAAGAAAACCTTTCTGCTCAGTTAGAAATATTAAAAAAACGAAAATCTGATCTAGATAAGATTAGACTTGAGCAAGTAGACGCACTTGAAAAGATTGCTAATCTTTCTGCCGATGATGCAAGAGATCAATTGGTGGAAGCTCTTAAAGACGAAGCACAAACCAAAGCTTCTTCATTCATTAAGGAAATAATGGAAGAAGCAAAAATGACTGCTACAAAACAATCAAAAAAAATAGTTATAGAAACAATACAGCGTACAGCAACTGAAAATGCTATTGAAAACTGTGTATCTGTATTTAATATTGAAAGCGACGATATTAAAGGTAAAATAATTGGTAGAGAAGGCAGGAATATCCGCGCTTTGGAAGCCGCCACAGGGGTGGAAATAATTGTTGATGATACACCTGAAGCTATTATTATTTCTGGATTTGACCCGGTCAGGCGAGAAATTGCAAGACTTTCTCTTCACAGACTGGTGACTGATGGCCGAATTCACCCTGCCAGAATTGAAGAGGTGGTATCAAAGACCAAAAAGAATATTGATGAAGAAATCGTTGAAATTGGTGAAAAAACAATCATTGATTTGGGGATTCATGGATTGCATCCTGAGCTTATAAAGTTGATAGGACGAATGAGGTTTAGATCTTCATATGGACAAAACCTACTCCAACACTCAAGAGAAGTTGCTAAACTTTGTGCAACCATGGCATCAGAACTTGGGCTTAATGCCAAGTTTGCCAAAAGAGCTGGATTATTGCACGACATTGGTAAGGTGTGGCACGAAGAGCCTGAAATGCCTCACGCTTTGTTGGGTATGGATTTGGCTAAAAAGTATAAAGAAAATAAAGAGGTTTGTAATGCTATCGGTGCTCATCATGATGAAATTGAAATGACTTCTATTATTTCTCCAATTGTTCAGGCTTGTGATGCAATATCAGGTTCCAGACCAGGTGCGAGAAGAGAAATAATGGAAAGTTATATGAAACGCCTTAAAGAACTTGAAGAATTGGCGATGGATTTTGAAGGCGTAAATAAGTGTTTTGCAATACAAGCCGGTCGAGAACTTAGAGTAATGGTTGATTCAGATTCTGTAACCGATACTGTAGCCTCGCAACTTTCTTTTGATATTTCTCAAAAAATTGAAAAAGATATGCAATACCCTGGTCAAATTAAAGTGACAGTAATACGGGAAATGAGATCGGTATCATTTGCAAAATAACGCTAAAAGATTTCAAACAAAAAAGACGAGTATGCTCGTCTTTTTTGTTTAGGCTTATTATAGTTTTCGTGATATTGCTTTGGTATCCCTCAATATCCATTGCTTATTTTCCAAATGGGTTGAGATTGGCAAGAGCTCTTTTTCCTCCACCCATTTTATTCATAGTTTTCATTAGTTTCCGCATATCAGCAAATTGCTTCATCAAACTATTTACTTGTTGAATATTGGTTCCACTACCTCCTGCAATTCTTTTTCTTCTACTTCCATTTATAATATCCGGATTTGCCCTTTCCTTTTTAGTCATAGATTTTATAATTGCCTCTATTGGCTTAAATGATTCATCATCAACATCAAGGCCTTTCATAGCTTTGTTCATTCCTGGCATCATACCAATTAAGTCCTTAATGTTACCCATTTTCTTGATCTGTTCGAGCTGAGAAAGAAAATCATCAAAATTGAATTGATTTTTTCTAATCTTCTTATTGAGGCGCATAGCCTCATCTTCATCGAAATTCTGTTGTGCACGTTCTACTAGTGAGATTACATCTCCCATGCCAAGGATTCGCTGTGCCATACGATCTGGATGAAACACATCTATGGCATCCATTTTTTCACCAGTACTAATATACTTTATTGGTTTATCGACAACATTCCGAATGGACAAAGCTGAACCACCTCTAGAGTCACCATCAAGCTTGGTAAGCACTACGCCATCAAAATCTAGTCGCTCATTGAAAGTCTTGGCAGTATTTACAGCATCCTGACCTGTCATGGAATCAACCACGAAGAGTGTTTCTGATGGATTGAGAGCAGCTTTAAGATCAGCTATCTCATTCATCATTTGCTCATCCACTGCCAATCGTCCTGCAGTATCTATAATTACAATTTTCTTTCCATTTGATTTAGCATGCGCAACAGCATTTTTGGCAATTCTTACAGCATCTTTGTTTTCAGGTTCAGAATAAACTTCCACCCCTACCTGTTCGCCAAGCACTTTTAATTGTTCTATCGCTGCTGGTCTGTAAATATCACAAGCAGCCAGTAAAACATGGCGGCCTTGTTTTTTCAATAGATGAGCAAGTTTACCTGTAAAGGTGGTTTTACCAGATCCCTGAAGACCGGAAATTAAAACAACAGCCGGTTCTCCCTTTACATCAATATCTACTTTTTCACCCCCCATGAGTTCTTCAAGCCTTTCCTGGGTGATTTTTACTAAAAGCTGTCCCGGAGAAACTGAGATAAGAACGTCTCTGCCCATGGCATCCTCCCTAATCTTATCCGTAACTTCCTTGGCTACTTTGTAATTGACATCAGCTTCAATTAATGCTTTGCGAATTTCCTTTACAGTTTTTGCTACATTTATTTCAGATATCCTGCCCTGGCCTTTTAGGGTCTTGAACGCCTGATCTAACCTGGTACTTAAATTGTCGAACATATTTCTATATTTTTTTGCAAAAGTAATAGAAATTTATTTACGAGCTTGCACTTTATTGAATCCTAATTGGCAAATTGTTTTTTTGATAAAAACAATAAGTATGCATTACTGATGAGGTCTGACTGAAGTAATTAAATGCGAAATAATTCAATGAATATGCGCTCAAGTAGAAACAAAATATCAATTCATAGGAGATTAATCTATTCACTAATTTACTGTTAAAAACGGTCAGTTTAGTGTCCGATATTGATACATGTTAATTTGATAATATAGCTATCTAATTCAATTTGACTGATGGCATATAAATTGTATAAACAACATGGTTAAACATAATATGGCTATGAAAAATAATTACCTGACTCAATCCATTTCTTTATTATTTATCCTCCTAACTTTCACCGCTAGTGCTGGGGATAAAATTGAAAAAACTTATAACCTTGCTGATTTCACAAAAATATACCTCAAAGGTCCTTACGAAGTTTACCTCAGACAATCAAACAAATGTGGATTGACCATTCTGGCCCAATCTGGATATTTTGAAAAACTTGAGGTGTCTTCGGCACAAGGAGTACTTGAGATTGAACTTGATGGAAAGAATTTCAAAAAAACCAATGCAATTGAGATTTATATTCAATTTAGCAGGCTGGAGAAATTAGAGATTGAAGGCGCTGTCGATTTGCAATGTGAGAATAGAATAAAATCAGATAACCTAAAGATTGAATTTGAAGGTGCTGGAAATGTGGAGTTGGATGTGCAAGTATCTAAAATTATTGCTAATATTTCCGGCGTTGGCAACTTTGAAATTGAAGGAAAAGCCGACTATCACAAAGTAGCTTTTACGGGGATTGGAAATTACGAAGCTCAGGATTTGATAAGTAAATATACCGTTGTAGAGTCCTATGGCATAGGTAGTGTTTCGGTTTATGCAGGGTCCAAATTGAAGGGTGAGGCAAGTGGTATAGGTTCTATTGATTACTATGGCGACCCCGATGAAGTAGATTTGAATGCCACCGGACTTGGCAGTGTAAACAGGCATTGACTTTCAAAATCATTCAGAAAGTTAAAGTTTGGAAAATTTTGATTTGTTAAATAAAAAGAATAAAATGTCATGCTTGTATATGTTTTGTGTCCATTTTTTATTAAAAAAGTGTGGTAATTAATAATGATGCAGTAACCTTTTCAACTTAAATTTATACTTTACTAGGGCAACAATTTATTATGAAGAACTTATTGATAATACTGTTAACCATGATTATGTTTTCTTGTGGAAACGAGAAACAAAATAAAGAAAAGAAAACCCTGGAAAATACCAAAGTATCTTTGGAAACCAAATTGCCCAAGAAAAACAATGATAGTGGATCCGCATGTGAAATACTTACAGAAAATTTTGTGAAATCAATATTTTCTGAAGCAATTAACTTTAAACCAAAATCAAGTGAAAAACCTTACCCAACCTGCAGCTATAAATTTGAAGTAAATGGGAGCCCACATCATGCCAGGCTTACTATTGCCAAAGGATTTGGCAGTGAAAAGAATTTAGAAATGGCGATGAAATATCATGCAGAAAAGGAGCTGGTAAGTGGAGTTGGACAAAAGGCATATTATCTTATTAAATCTCATCAATTATCCGTTTGGGAGGGGAAAAATATATTTCATGTTAACATCAATGGCAATAAGGAAAAATCTATTGAAGCAGCTAAAGAGATAATTGAATTGCTTTAAACAAAACACTGTCAATTTTTTATTTCTTGGAGGAATTCCTATTATAAGAATTATTTTCCTAAAGGCTTCTTGGCCGATTTATTTGCCAATTGCCCACAAGCAGCATCAATATCTTTCCCTCGGCTTCTTCGCACATTGACAATCATTCTTTTTTTCTCCAGAAAATTTGTGAATGCCTCTAATTCATCTGTACTGGCTTTTCTAAATGTTCCATTTTCAATTGGATTGTATTCGATAATATTAATTTTGCACGGGAGATTATCGACAAAATTTACCAAATTTCTTGCATCATCAATTCCCAAATTGAAGTCTTTCAATGCAATGTATTCAAGTGTTATCTGGTTTTTGGTTTTATCATAAAAGTAAAATAGAGCTTCTTTGAGAGCGCCAAGCGAGTTGGTTTCATTTATTGCCATAATTGTATTTCGCTTTTCATCATCGGCAGCATGAAGCGATAGCGCAAGGTTAAACTTAACATTATCTTCAGCCAGTTTTTTGATCATTTTAGCAATACCTGCGGTAGAAAGCGTAATTCGCTTCGTGGACATATTTAGACCTTCCGGAGACGTGATGTATGCAATTCCTTGCAATACATTGGCATAGTTTAACAGTGGTTCACCCATGCCCATAAGTACCACATTAGATAATGGTATACCATAATTTTCAATTGCCTGTTTGCCCAACAGTACAACTTGATCGTAGATTTCTCCTGCTTCTAAATTCCGTTTTCTTTCCAGAAATCCAGTAGCACAAAATTTACATGATAACGAACACCCTACTTGGGAAGAGATACATGCCGTCATTCTCGATTTTGTAGGAATCAATACTCCTTCAACAATATTATGGTCATGGAGATTAAACGAAGATTTTATTGTCCTATCAGAACTGAATTGTTCGTCCAATACTTTTACCTTATTAATGGTAAATATTGACTTCAGTAGCTTTCGAAGGGATAAAGATAAGTTGGTCATCTCATCAAAATCCGTCGCAGATTTCTTCCATAACCATTCAAACACTTGCAGGGATCGGAATTTTTTCTCGTCATGTTCTAAAAGAAGATTTGTTATTTGGTCGATCGTTAGCTTTCTAATATCTTTCTTGACTACTTCCTCTTCCATTTTGCAAAGAAAGACTAAAAATGCGGGAATTATATAGAAAAAATCCAGAGATTATTTATAACCAATCTATAGACGACACAGACAAGAATGATTTTGAATATTTGACATTAATCTTAGCTCCCATACCGGTTTGCGTATAAAACGCTAATCTTTTTAATCACTTCGTTTTCAGCTCATTAATTATTTAACTTTACTGACTGGTCAAATATAGCAGGTTCACGATTTATACATTTCGCTTGCAACTTTTTATTTCTTTGATAATGCGAATTTAATTCCCAATAGAATAAATATTCCTCCAGTAATTTTATCCATCCAATTTTTTATTCTATAATTATTTCTTAATCGGTTAGTTAGTTTAGAAGCTAAAATTGCTAATATTAAACACCAAATTGTTCCAGTAAACAAAAAAGTCATGCCGAGAATTAAAAAAGGAAGTGAATTCTGTGTATAGTTTGGGTCAATAAATTGTGGTAAAAATGCAAGAAAGAATAGAGCGACTTTGGGATTTAAAATATTGGTCAATATTCCAGAAGTAAATATTTTCCTATTACTAATTTGTTTGATTTCTTTATCTAATTCAAATTTTTTATTTGATTTTGTGGTAAAAGATTTAATGCCTAAAAAAATCAAGTATGCTGCTCCCAGATATTTTACTATTTCAAAAACAAACGCTTATTTTGCAAGTATAATTGACAATCCCAACGCTGCACAAATAATGTGGGAAATGGAACCAGTTGAAACTCATAAGGCAGATAAAATTCCAGCCTTTTTACCTTGAGAAATACTTCTCCCATGAATGTACATTGTATCTTCACCAGGAGTTAAATTCAACATTATTCCGGCGATTAAAAACATTTCAAAGTTTATTATTCCGAACATGATTCTTGGTTTTTCTAATTGTTGTAAATCATAAATTCCATCACCACGAATAAGTAGCCGAAAGAGGAAAATGATCTGAATAATCAATATTTCTATGAGTCGTAAAATCATGAATATTGATTTTTTCACTGTAGAATTGATTGTCAATTCTAAGAAAAAATAATTTCCCATTATAAGTAAATCCAAAACCATTACCAGCTTTTTCAAAAGCGTTGTTCAATAATTTTCTCATCGAAAAATATGGATAACTATAAGGCAACTCATTAAAATCTCCACATAGAATTATTTTGTGATTACATTCATTTATACTTTCAGTGAGTCCATTAATTTGCTTTGCTCTTGAAACAAAACCTCGGCGTAACTTGTAGCCGGTTTCTTTATAACTTTTTGCCAACCTATCCGTATTTACCACATTTTCAACATCAATATTCATAGACTGGAGGTGAGTGTTATAAATCCTTATGGTGTCTTGAAAGGCTACTATATCAGCATATATAGTATTAAGGAAATCTCCAGAATCAGAATAAATTGCACCAGTGTGCACTATGGGTAATTTACTGTAAATAGCAATTCCAAATTCGGCATTTGCTTTGTCCCGAAATACAATTTTAAAATGTGTATGTTTCCAACCCGCATTTGTCAATTTACTTCGAATATTAAAAATGTCGGAATTGTCATGGTTATAATACTCTTGAAAACATTTGATTTGAGCATCACTACTTAGTGACCAACCAATCATCTTTTTAGATGAAATGAATGCTCTGTTTCTCAGGTGAGCATAGTTGTTAAACACTCTTACATTGTAGCTGAGTACTTTTAATTTACCGTCATTATCATTACTACTTATCGAATAGGTAGCTTTTATAAAAGCAAATCCTATAATTATCGCTGACAAATGGTAGAAAAAACCAATGGATAGCTTACGAATATTAACAATTAGAAATAAAAGATGAGTAATGATAATCAGGGGAATTGATAATGAGAGAAAACCCATCAACCACATAAATTCCGGAGAGAAGAATACACTTGCGTAGCAAACCAGTGTCAATATAAAAAATATAATACGAAAGTATTTTTTCACTGCTTGGATGGGAATAAATATATTATCATGTTAATCTTTTGGTAAAATTGTTTGACAAAAATATAACTATTATAAAAATTGACACAATAATCTTACTGAATTAGCCTGGATAATTAAGGAATTAGTTGTTAAACTATAAAGTACCTGCCTTCCGCAAGCTGGTTGACATCGAATTTAAAATGGCTTTTGAAGATTTAATTTTTCATACAAATTAACAAAATATTTTGACCGTCAACAATCGCCAACCGGACGTGATAGGCCTTGTGCTCCAACAGAAAATATTTATGATTCATTAGGTTAGAATACATATTTGTACTGTACTCTCCAATATGTTGCAATTGTTGATTATTTTCGTGGATTAGTGGAGAATTGATTTTACTATTTGAAGACCAAATTGAAATTATGACAAACAAGAAAATATCGATAATCGGAGGAGGCAACCTTGGTGCGTCAATTGCGCATGGACTACTTAAATCCAATCAATACAAACCCAAAAACATTACTGTAACCAGAAGAAAGATCGAGTTATTAGAGGAACTATCAAGCTTAGGACTGAATGTTCATTCGGATAATGAAAAAGCAATAAAGGATGCCGATATTATTATATTAGCTGTAAAACCCAAGGCGATAGATAAGGTTTTGAATTCTACTAAGTCTTATTTTACAAAAGATAAAATATTGATTTCTGTAGCAACTGGAATCAAATTGAATCATATGGAAGAAATTCTTGGTCTTGAGGTTGCCATCTTTCGAGCCATGCCAAACACTGCCATAGCAATCCGTGAGTCTATGACTTGCATTGCAACATTAAATGGAACCCAGCAGCAAGCAGATGAAGTAATTGACATTTTCAATCATTTGGGAAAAGCCATAAAAATAAACGAAGAACTCATGGACGCTGCAACAGTATTAGCTGCATGTGGCATTGCGTATGCATTACGATTTATTCGTGCAGCATCTCAAGGAGGAATTGAAATCGGATTTGATGCGGCTACTGCCAAAGTCATTGCATCGCAAACAGTGCAAGGAGCAGCTGCATTGTTGATAAAAGGTGGCAAACATCCAGAATGGGAAATTGACAAAGTGACAACACCTGCCGGAATTACTATTGCTGGTCTGAACGAAATGGAACATCAGGGCTTCAGTTCTTCATTAATAAAAGGTGTATTGGCTTCATTCGACAAAATTGGGTAGGCCATTTGTCATTAGTGATATTCACGGATGCACCAATACTTTCAAAAATCTTTTGTTGAATGTATTGCAAATTGATAAAAGTGATAGACTCTATTTGCTTGGAGATTATATCAATAAAGGTCCTGATTCCAAAGGGACAATAGATTTCATTTTTCATCTTATGGATATGGGTTACAATTTGAATTGTCTGCGTGGAAATCATGAACAGTATTTGATTGATGGCTTGAATTCTTCCAGGGAAGAGATTACATTTTTAAATAGAGGAGGCAGACAGACTTTAGAGAGTTTTGGTGTAGATAATATTCGACAAATTCCTGCTAAGTACTTAAAATTCATTAATTCATTGACACATTTTATTGAAACTGAAAATTACATCCTGGTACATGCAGGTTTAAATTTCGACATGGATAATCCATATAACGATGAGTATTCTATGCTCAATATTCGTGATATGGAATTTGACACAAAGAAAACTGGGGGTAAATGTATTATTCATGGTCATGTGCCAACACCATATCCTGACATAGAGTATGCACTTAAATCCAATAATAATCACATATCAATTGATGGTGGATGCGTCTATGAAAATAGTCAAGGTTTAAACTATTTGGCAGCTTTGGATTTGCAAATGAAAAGATTGTACAGTCAAAAAAATATTGAGTAGCATTCACCTCAAATGGCAATTATATTTTTTTCACCCAGAAAAACCTTGAACATGGTGCCTCAGTAAACCCCTGGCTTTTGTAAAGGTCTCTGGCGTTTAGATTATCTTTTCTGACTTCAAGGGTAATTTTGCCACAATTATTTCGCTCTGCTACACCCTCAACAGCCTTTACCATCTTTTTGCCTATTCCATGCCCTCGAAGCGATTCTTCAATATAGATATCATGTATGTTCAACAATGGTTTGGCCAAAAAAGTAGAATAGGCAAAAAAACATGTACAAAGACCAGCATATTTTCCATTGACAATAGCAAATAATATTATCGAACAAGGATGAATCCTCATATCATTTACAACCTTGTCTTTTTGGTCTTTTGTCCAGGAAATTTTACCTCCCATTTCATCAGCCATAAATTCAGAAGTAAGTCTTACAAAATGCTCTACATGTTCATTTTTACTTAGGTCTCCTCTGATTATTTTGACTTCTCTGTCTTCATTCATATAATTCCTAATTAATAACTTTCAATTTATATTACCTTATCATGACCAACATTAATACTCAAAAAAAACATTTCTGATTTTGACAAGCTCCCTTTCAGAAACTACTAAACAATATTACAAGTATAATCCCAATTTGAATTAAAGCGT
>CAYREN010000020.1:0-19027 GCA_964423255.1 uncultured Roseivirgaceae bacterium
TTTTATAGTCTTTAATCAGGTCATTGGAATCGGCCGGTATCATGAAAAGTAAAATTGAATTCCTTTCAATGTGTCTTAAAAATCTATGGCCAAGACCCTTTCCTTCAGCAGCACCTTCGATCAGACCTGGAATATCAGCAACTATAAATGATTTAAAATCTCTATAACTCACAACACCCAGATTGGGCACTATGGTGGTAAATGGATAGTCGGCGATTTCGGGTTTTGCTGCCGAAATTACAGATAATAAGGTTGATTTTCCGGCATTAGGAAAACCCACCATCCCAACATCTGCAAGTACTTTCAATTCAAGGATAATCCACTCCTCAACTCCAGGTTCACCCGGCTGTGCATATCTTGGAGTTTGGTTTGTTGAAGTTTTGAAATGATCATTTCCCAATCCTCCTCTACCTCCAGCTGTTAAAATGATTTCCTGGTCATCTTCCGTGATTTCCACTAGCTGTGCTTTGGTCTCAGCATTATATGCTATAGTTCCTAGAGGTACTTCCAATACATTATCTTTTCCATTTAGACCCGACCTTTTTCCGCCTTCTCCAGGCTTGCCATTGGATGCGATTACATGTTTTTTGTATTTTAAATGAAGTAATGTCCAAAGTTGCTTATTGCCACGTAAAATGATATGCCCCCCCCGGCCACCATCACCTCCATCAGGACCTCCTTTTGGAACATACTTTTCTCTTCTGAAATGAGCGGACCCAGGTCCTCCTACTCCCGATCTTGAGCAGAATTTTACGTAATCAATGAAATTTGGTGAAGGCAAAACGATTTATTATTTAAGGGAATCTATTGTCATGCAAATATCGTTAAAAATATCATCTTCATCTCCAACTCCTTGTATTCCCTTGTATTTTGATTGCTTGCTGTAGTAATCAATTAAAGGCAGTGTTTTTTCTTTATAAATTTTAATCCTGTTTTCAACCCGTTCGTCTGTCTGATCTTCGGGACGACCTGAAGTCTTGCTTCGTAATTTTAGTCTGGTTTTTAATTCATTGTCATCGACTTCTAAAGAAATCATGATAGATATTGCCATTTCTTGTTTATCAAGCATTTCATCAAATGCTACCGCTTGAGCTACAGTTCTGGGAAACCCATCAAATATGAATCCATTTGCATCGATGTGAGTGCCTATTTTTGCTCTTACCATTCTGATGACCAATTCATCAGGCACTAAGTTTCCGTCATCAATATATTCTTGCGCAAGCTTGCCAAGATGTGTCCCTTCTCCCATGTGCTTTCGAAATAAAAAGCCGGTGGAAAGATGAATTAAATCATATTTATCAATGATTTTCTTGCTCTGTGTACCTTTTCCAGCACCTGGAGGACCGAACAATATGATATTTAGCATTCTTTAATATTATCTATTTACAACTTCCTTAACCGATTTATAACAGCCATTATTTTAATTCAATAAAGTAATTCTATTATAAATCAAAATTGATATCATGTGTTTAGCTTATTCTATCAATTTATAAATATCTTTCAGATTTCTTCCATGCTCATCATAATCCAATCCATATCCCACAACGAAATTATCTGGTATTTCGAATCCTACATATTTCAAAGGGACGGAATAAATATTTGCTTCAGGTTTATAGAGTAAAGTGAGTATCTCTATTGATTTTGCACCAAGGTCATTAAACTCTTCGAGAACATGATTTAACGTTTTCCCAGTATCGACTACATCTTCAATAATTATAATATTTCTATTAAAAATATTATGTTCCAGGCCCAGCAACTCTTTTATTTTTCCGCTTGATTCCATTTTTCTGTAAGATTTTAATTTAATAAATGACACTTCTGATGGTATGGAAATTTCTCTAAAAAGGTCTGCCGTAAAAATAAATGCGCCATTGAGTATAGATAAAAATAGAGGCTTTTTGTTAAAATAATCATTATTTACCTGTTTGGCGATTTCACCTACCCTTTTCTTTATTTTTTCTTCATAAATAAAAATCTCAAAATGCCTGTCATGAATTTGCATAATTACATTATTAGGTTTTTATTTTGAAATGGGCTGTAAATATAAGTTAAAAATCAAGGCAGAGAAATCCTCTTAAAGTTTGTTAAAAAGCATGCTATAAATCGACAACATAGAATCTAAATCTTGTTTAGATATTTTTTCATGATCGCTATGTGCATTTTCTATTGGCGGACCTATAAAACACCAATCAATAGGGTAGGGAGATTGTTGAATCTCTTTCGCATCGCTGGATCCATAAGCCTCCACTTCAATTTGAAATGAGATTTCATTTTGGATAGTGAGTTTTACAATATTATCAATAAATGATCTTCGGGGAATATTTTTATCGCGAAAAGAAACCACTACTCCTTTATGAAATGCAACTCCATCAGAAACCCAGGTGATATCTGATATTAACATTTTTTTTATCTGGAATTTTTCATACAAAAACTTTGTTAGAAAAGGGACCGACCCGCCACCATGTTCTTCCCAACATGAAAAAACTAAAGCTCCATTTTCAAGGCTTTCAGCAATTTTTAATAAATTGTAGATTCCAACCCTATTGTCTAAATAAGGCGAAGTAATAAATTGATCACTTTCATGATAATTATTTTTATATGATAGACTTGTACCGGAAATAATCGCTCTCCCAAATTTATAATGCATTTGGTGTTCTTCATTTAGAGCCAACTTACATTCAATATCTCCAAGCACATCATTTCCTACGAGCATTTCGTCACCTGATACCTCTGGTCCTCCAATATGAATGAGTTGGTCTTGATATCTGACCATAAACCCAGTAGTATCCATATGAGCAAAAGCAGCCAACGTTGGATTTCCGAATACCAGTACAAGACTGTCCTGAAAATATTCATCTTGAAAAATTTGTGGTTTTACTTTCCACTTAGAGGCATGCTGATCTATATAATTTATTATATATTCTTTCATATTAACCTCCTCGCCTGACGGGCTGTGCACTTTTGAAAGCGATTTTAATAATTCATTCATTGGTTAATAATTTATAAGAAGATGATTTTTATTCATTTGGCAATATTTATAGATTTATTAATTCTTTGAAAGTAAATGATAAAGTTATTCCCGGTATTTCATTTATATCAACTGTAAAAACACTTTTTGCAAACCCTAAATCATCATTTTTTCAGTCATAATTAGCCTTTTCTTTCGGAAATCCATTTTTAAAATATCAATATCATTGCATTTTATTAAAAATGAAAAACTAAATTTGCAGCTTAGAATGATTAAAAAAATTTAGATTAATAATTAGGAGGAAATAATTGTTGTCAAATTGAGATTAAATTTGAAAAATACAATTTGTGCATTATTCACTGTAAAACGAAAAATTTCCACATAATTTATCTTCAATGTGATTCATTTTTTTTAATTGAGACTATTTTAATTTTTATAACTACTAAACCATTGTCATTGATCTGACGGTACTTTATGGAGACAACAATTGCACTTTTAGTCATTGGCCTGATCGTACTTATTGTTGGAGGAGACTATCTGGTTAAAGGTTCATCGAGTATTGCCTTGCGTCTTCATCTTTCACCCTTGGTTGTCGGATTAACTATAGTGGCATTTGGAACATCTACTCCGGAATTGTTGATTTCTATTCAATCTGCGCTGAAAGGTAGCCCTGATATTGCGATGGGTAATGTAGTAGGATCAAACATTTGTAATTTGGCTTTGGTGTTGGGTCTTACAGCGGTAATAAGTCCGGTTAAGGTGCAAAGTAACAGCATCAAGATTGATTGGCCGATGACCATGGGATCATCTATATTACTTTTTATTGTAGTGCGCCAGGGATATATTGAAGCTCATGAAGGTATATTATTTTTGCTGATTCTATTTTCTTACTTGTTTTTTATAATTAGAAAATCAAGAAAAGACACAAAAGCATCCAGACTTGAAATGGATGAAGAAGATATACCAGATGTGCCGGCTTCCCAGATTTGGAAAGATATTATTTTTATACTTATTGGATGTGTAGGATTGTATTTTGGTAGCGAATGGTTTGTCGCCAGTGCTAAGGAACTTGCTCTTAATCTTGGAGTGGAAGAAAGAGTAGTAGGACTAACCGTTGTGGCTCTTGGAACAAGCCTGCCAGAATTAGTCACTGCTGCCGTTGCATCTTTAAAAGGTCAAACAGCCTTGGCTTTGGGCAATCTCATGGGATCAAATATTTTTAATATTCTTTCTATCCTGGGAATTACCAGCATTATTCAGACCATTAATGTAAATGAAGTTATATTAAACAAAGATATAATTTGGATGTTGCTTATCACACTAATGGTGCTGCCGTTAATGATTATGCGAAGAGAGGTGGGAAGAATTGATGGGCTAATTTTATTAGTAGTTTATATTGTTTATATCTATTCAGTTGTAGTTTAATAGATGAATTCACGGTAGTCATTAGTATATGTCCTCAAAACATTAAAAAAAATATTCCCAGAAATTAATAAAATTGGAGTTGTAATTAGTAGAGCCTTCCTGAAAATTACCGTTATTCTCTAATGCTAATTCAAGATTTACTAAATTCACTAATTCATTTTTTAAAATTAGATTGATTTAAAACATCTCATTAGAATGAAAATTCAATTTGACAAGATATTTAAGAATTACCTTGTTATTGACATTGAGACTTCATCTTCGTTTGAGTCTTATGAAGATTTGGACGAAAGAATGCAATCTCTTTGGGATAAAAAGGCTTCATACATGAAGTCGGAAACAGAATCGACTTTTGCTGATCTATATTTTGATAAGGGGGCAATTTTTGCAGAATTTGGGAAAGTGATATGTATTTCTGCAGGGATTTTTACCAAAGAAGAAGATAAATCCATTGGATTTAGAATAAAATCATTTGCTCTGGATACAGAGAAAGAAACTTTAATGGCTTTCAAGAGTTTGGTAGAGTCAAAATTTGACAGTAAATATTTGAGGATGGTAGCGCATAATGGGAAAGAATTTGATTTTCCGTACTTGTGCAGAAGGATGTTAGTAAATGAGATCGACATTCCGGAAGCACTGGATATTCGAGATAAAAAGCCATGGGAGATAAATCATATTGATACCATGGAATTGTGGAAGTTTGGCGATAGAAAAAATTTTACATCTTTAGACTTACTTGCAGCATTGTTTGGCGTCAAATCTAGTAAAAATGATATTGATGGAAGCCAGGTAAACAAGGTATATTATAAAGAAAATGACTTGGAAAGAATTTCCAAATATTGTCAAATAGATGTAATGGTAACTGCACAGGTATTTCTAAAACTCAACGGCTTTCAGAAAATTGATGATAAAAACATCAAATATATTTAAGGTATTTATATTTAGTGAGTAATAAAGAACTTTCAGATCCAACAGCAATATTGCATGTAAATAACTTACAAGTCAGTTTTATGCATCATGGGCGTGAGACAAGAGCAGTAGATAATATTAGTTTTAGCTTGCATCAAGGTGAATCAATTGGAATAGTCGGGGAATCAGGTTCCGGAAAATCAGTTACGGCGCTTTCCATAATGAATTTGCTTAACTCTCCACCGGCATTGATCAAATCCGGGGAAATTATTTATCATTCAAAAGAGTTTGGTAAAGTTGATAACTTAAAATTATCCAATTCTTCACTCAGATCAATTCGGGGCAATGAAATAGCAATGATATTTCAAGAACCGATGAGTTCTCTTAACCCGGTTTTTACATGTGGCAATCAAGTAGAAGAAGTGCTTAAAATTCATCTGAAGTTGGATGCCAAGGAAGCTAGAAATAAAACGCTGGAACTTTTCAAAGAAGTTCAGCTGCCAAGACCTGATAAAATGTTAAATGCCTATCCGCATGAATTATCCGGAGGGCAAAAGCAAAGAGTAATGATCGCAATGGCGACGTCTTGCAATCCATCAATTCTTATTGCCGATGAGCCAACTACTGCTTTGGATGTAACGGTTCAATCAAAAATACTGCGGCTAATGGAAGGATTAAGAGAAAATCATGATACATCTCTCATTTTTATTAGCCATGATTTATCAGTAGTTGCAGAGGTTGCCGATCGAATATTGGTAATGTATAATGGTAAAATTGTAGAAGAAGGAAATGTTTTTAATATATTCAATCACCCGGAACATCCATACACCAAAGGTTTGTTGGCTTGCCGTCCAAGGTTGGATATAAAAATGAAAAGATTACCGACTGTGAATGACTTTTTGTCAGAAGCTGAAAATGGCCATAAGAATGATTTTAAAAAATACAATTCTATTGGCGAGGCACTTTTACTTAATGCCGAATTAAAAAAGGAGACAGTTCAAAAAAGGCTGGATGTAATTCAGGGGGGATCTATTCTTAAAGTTAAAAATCTGACTGCTTCATTTTCAATAAAAAAAGGTTTGTTTGGCAAGGCCAAGGAAAAGATAATTGCTGTTGACAACGTAAGTTTTGAGATTTATCCAGGAGAGACCATTGGTCTTGTTGGGGAATCTGGTTGTGGCAAAACAACACTAGGCAGAGCGATAATCAGGCTGAAAGATATTGATGGGGGAGAAATTATTTTTGATGGTAATAAAATCCACGAAATGAAGGGTAAGCCTTTGAGGCAACTAAGAGAGAAAATGCAGATTATTTTTCAAGACCCATACTCTTCCCTGAACCCAAGGCAAACTATAGGTAGGGCTATTTCCGAGCCTTTGAAAATCCATGGAATTATCAAAGATAAAAACAAAAGGAAGGGGAGGGTTTATGAAATGTTAGAAAAAGTTGGTTTAAATCCATCATTTTACAATAGATTTCCTCACCAATTTTCAGGAGGGCAAAGACAAAGGGTTTGCATTGCAAGGGCCCTGATTACGAACCCGCAGTTTATTATCTGTGATGAATCCGTTTCTGCCTTGGATGTATCCGTTCAAGCACAAGTATTAAATTTATTAAATGACTTAAAAAAAGAATTTGGGTTTACCAACCTGTTTATTTCTCATGACTTATCCGTAATAAAATTTATGGCAGATCGGATATTTGTTATGAAAAATGGAAAATTGGTAGAAATTGGATATCCCGATGCCCTGTTTGACAGACCCAAAGAAGGGTACACTAAAAACCTTATTAATGCCATACCAAAAGGCGATGTGGAAGATATCCGCAAAGCACAATTAAGAAGAAGACTCGCATATGCGAGAAAAACATTATTTCAAAACGAATGACAAAGAAGAAAAAACATGGGAAGAAAAACACCCATTATAGTGAAATTAGAAAACTGATACTGGAAATATTAAGTGATCAGAAAAACAAAAAATTATCTCATAGACAAATTATAAGGAAGCTTGGTGTCCATGATAAAAAAACTAAAAATACCGTTAAATCAATTTTAATAGAATTTGGTAAAAAAGGGTCAAAAGGAGATAGAGAAGTATCGGAAACACTTACCGGGAAAGAAGTTATTGGCAAAGTTGATTTTGTAAATCCAAGATTTGCATATATCGTTTCCGAGGATCGGGAAGAAGATGTAATGGTTAAGGCCGAAAACCTGAAGTACGCCTTTGATGACGATACAGTAAGAGTACGATTATTCGAATCAAAATCTGGCCATGGACGGGTTGAAGGGAAGGTTGTTGAAATTATAAGTCGCTTCCGAACAGAGTTTGTGGGTAGGTTGGAAGTATCTCCAAAATATGCTTTTGTCATCCCGGATTTTAAAAAAATGCATCATGATATTTTTGTGTCTTCCGCCAATCTCAATAAAGCCGGACACAACGATAAAGTAATTATTGAAATCACTAAATGGCCTGCGTATGATAAAAACCCGGAAGGTAAGGTAATCAATGTACTGGGAAAATCTGGAGAAAATGATGCGGAAATCCATTCGATCATGGCAGAATTTGGATTGCCATTTAAATTTCCTGATGATGTGGATAAACAGGCAAAGAAAGTAAACGATGGAGTTACCGACAAAGAAGTTGCTGTTAGAAAGGACTTTAGAAATATCGATACTTTTACCATTGATCCAGCAGATGCTAAAGATTTTGACGATGCACTTTCAATAAGAAAACTGAGCAACAGTCACTACGAAGTGGGGGTGCATATTGCTGATGTCACACATTACATAAGGCCAGATACTTTGTTGGAAGATGAAGCTAAAGAGCGTGCAACATCAGTTTATCTGGTTGATCGCACAATTCCTATGCTTCCGGAAAAAATATCAAATGAACTTTGCTCTTTAAGACCGCATGAAAACAAGCTTACATTTTCGGCAGTATTTGAACTTGACGAGCACGCACAGATCCAAAAGGAATGGTATGGCAAAACTGTAATTTATTCCGATCGGAGATTTACTTATGAAGAAGCCCAGGAGCGCATTGAAAATAAAGAAGGAGATTATGCAGTAGAGCTGAATATCCTAAATGACCTTGCTCATAAGCTCAAGAAGGAACGCTTCAAAAACGGTTCGATAAATTTTGAAACCTCAGAAGTTAAATTTGATCTGGATGAAAAAGGCAAACCTATTGGACTAAAGACCAAAGAGCGAAAAGATGCACACAAACTGGTGGAAGAATTTATGTTACTGGCCAATAAAAAGGTAGCAGAATTTGTTTATAAAATGAAAAAGGGGAAAATAAAAAACACCTTTGTTTATAGAACACACGACTATCCTGATCCAGAAAAGCTTAGTACATTTTCCTTGTTTGCCAAAAAATTTGGCCACGACCTAAAAATAGAGGAAGCTGTAATTTCTAATTCTCTTAACAACCTGATTGAAGATATTGACGGAAAGCCAGAACAAAATGTGTTGCAGACGCTGGCTATCAGATCAATGGCTAAGGCAAAATATACTACTGAACCCAAAGCACATTTCGGGTTGGCATTTCCTCATTATTCACATTTTACATCTCCAATCAGAAGATATCCCGACATGATGGTGCACCGCATGTTGATGCATTATCTGGAAAATGGGGCATCATTACCGGTTGAATCTTTTGAAAAGAAATGTCAACATTCCTCGACAATGGAAAAAAGAGCTGCCGATGCCGAGCGCGCCTCCATCAAATATAAGCAGGTTGAATATATGGAAACAATGTTGCACCAGGAGTTTGAAGGCATTGTTACCGGCGTGACAGAGTGGGGGATCTTTGTAGAAATATCCAGCACCAAATGTGAAGGGATGGTCCGACTTTCTGACCTCAAGGATGATTATTATATTCATGAACCTGAGCAATATAGGGTTATTGGACAAAACAAGGGAAAGTCCATAACACTTGGAGATGAGGTTCGCGTGAAGGTCATGAACACAGATATCAACAGAAGAATAATAGATTTGGAGATGTTGCCAAATAATAGGTTGCCACGGTAATATGTAATTAGATATGAACCTAACTGGTGTTTTATTTGCTGGTGTTTTAGCATCCATGCTTCATGTAATTTCTGGCCCTGATCATTTGGCGGCTGTTACTCCTCTGGTAATAGAGTCAGAAAAGAAAGCATGGAAAATCGGATTGTCTTGGGGATTTGGTCATTTATCAGGGATGCTCATCATTGGGGTTCTTTTTCTGATATTTAAAGATTACATCCCTATCGAAAAAATATCAAAGCATAGTGAGCAATTTGTTGGAATTGTACTAATTGGTGTTGGTGCCTGGGCTTTTTATAGGATATTTAAAGTGGAGAAATCTCATAAGCATCCTCATATCCATGCTGAAGAAAGGCCTTTTATTCACAGCCATAAGCATGACCATCATCATCATAAAAAGCATAAGCACACACATACTAAAATGATCAAACAAAATATCTTGTCTTCGTTTGGTATTGGTGTTATTCATGGCTTAGCGGGGGTCGCTCATTTCCTTCTTTTATTACCTGTATTAAGTTTTAGTACCAATTTTGAAGGGCTACAATATATAATTGGGTTTGGCATAGGAACTATTTTGGCCATGACTGCCTATGCTTTTATTTTGGAGAAATTAACTGGCATTTCTAAGCAAGGACACAACGATTCTTTTTTTAAGGGAATACGATTTGCTGGAGGGTTGTTTGCAATAGTTATTGGAGTCTATTGGCTGTATTTGGGTTTTTAAGTGTTTTTATATTATGTATAATTGTGTTAGAATTTTGATTTATTATAGTTGCTATCCAAATGTTAAAAATTTAACATATTTTAACATTTGGATATTATCCTTGAATAAACGTAACTATTCTATTAATTAGATATAATTTCGGCCTTTCAAAAAATGAGTTCCCTCTATGCAACAATAGGATGAGTTGAATTTTTAGTTCTTCATTATTATAATTGCACATAATAAATTAAAAGTCAAAAAATGGCAATACTTGTTGAAAATCTCACGAAAGTCTATGGTGACCAAAAAGCTGTAAATGACATCTCATTTGAGATTAAGACTGGTGAGGTTGTTGGTTTTCTTGGACCAAATGGTGCAGGGAAAAGCACGACCATGAAAATGATCACCTGTTACATGGCGCCTACAAAAGGAAAAATATTTCTTGAAGGGTTTGATGTGGATAAAGATCCGGAAGAAATCAAAAAGAAAATCGGATACCTACCGGAAAATAATCCACTCTACACAGACATGGCAATTATCGACTATTTAAGATTTTGCGCAGATATCATGGGAGTGGAAAAATCAATGGTTAACGAGCGAATTCACAAGATGGTTGATTTGTGCGGGTTAAATCTTGAGCGACATAAAAGAATTGGCGAGCTCTCAAAGGGTTACCGCCAGCGTGTAGGACTTGCTCAGGCGATGATTCACGACCCTGATGTATTGGTGCTTGATGAACCTACAACTGGTCTGGATCCTAACCAGATTATTGAAATCAGGAAGTTGATAAAGGAGCTGGGCAAAGAGAAAACAGTTATTTTAAGTTCTCACATTTTATCTGAGGTGGAGGCTACATGTGACCGAATATTGATTATAAACAGAGGAAAAATTGTTGCCGATGGCACATCGGAAACTTTACGAGGACAAGCTCAGGGAAAAGAATTGATCAAAGTTCAAATCGAGTCTTCCAATGGAACTGATATTAAAAAGACTTTGCTTGGCCTTGCTTCAGTGGAGTTGGTAACGGTACTGGAAGAAAAAGAAAATTATTTCCTTGTTCAAAGCAAACCTGAGCATACATCCAGAAAAGATGTTTTTGATATATGTGTCAAAAATAAGTGGTACCTGATAGAAATGATGGGCATTGAGACCAAACTGGAAGATGTATTCCGTGAGGTAACGAATTGAAGAATGAGAAAATGTTTGAATGACTGAAAAGTTGTATTTGGGCATCCTTAATTAGATATGATTATTATACTAAACTTAAAATAAATAAAATGAGAAGTATTTGGGTTATTACCAAAAGGGAGCTGGCCTCCTACTTTGACTCACTCATCGCCTATGTGATGATTATCATATTTTTGGGTTTGAGTGGATTTTTTACCTGGCTATTTGGGAGCAATGTATTTTTAATTGGTCAGGCAGATCTTCAGGTGTTTTTTGGCATTAGTTATTGGACGCTGTTTTTCTTTATACCGGCAATTACAATGAGGTCCATAGCCGAGGAGAATAGTTCAGGAACCATAGAGTTGTTGAGCACTAAAGCAGTAAATGATTGGCAAATCGTTGTAGGAAAATTCCTGGCAGCATTATCATTACTGGCTATTGCCTTAGTGTGTACTTTTCCATATTATATTACAATTGCCAATCTTGGCGATGTAGATCATGGAGCAATTATAGGGGGGTATTTCGGATTATTACTTATGAGTGCGATGTATGTAAGTATTGGCATTTTTTCTAGTAGCCTCACTAATAACCAAATTGTAGCCTTCTTGCTCGCCCTATTTATAGGTATATTTTTTCACATACTATTTCAACTTATGGGGTCTGGATCAACAGGAATGGTTGGTTCCGTATTGGATTACCTAAGTGTTAGAACACACTACGAATCACTGAGTAGAGGTGTGATTGATTCTCGTGATTTAATATATTTTGGAAGCTTCATATTGGCCGGGTTGGTATTGTCTCAAACCATGCTTTCCAAACGTAACTGGCATAATTAAAAGATAAATAAGAAATGAAAAGAAGTAAAGTAATATCTCAAGTTTTAATATTTATCGGTATTCTGGTGGTCGTAAACTTGATTTCTGAAAAGCTATTTGTTAGACTAGACTTTACAGCCGATAAGCGATATACTTTGAGTGACGCAACAAAAGATATACTCGAAGATCTGGATGATGTAATAACGATCACGGCTTATTTCACTAAAGAACTACCCCCTCAGTTACAAAAATCAAGACAAGACTTTGAAGATTTATTAATAGAATATGACAATAGGTCTGGTGGGAATGTAGTTTTCGAATTTGTAAATCCAAATGAAAATGAAGCTGAAGAACAAAAGGCTCAACAAAAAGGCATCAATCCTGTAATGATCAATGTGACAGAAAAAGACCAGGTAAAGCAAATGCGGGCTTATCTTGGGGCAGCTTTGCAAATGGGAGACAAGACAGAGATTATTCCAATGATTCAACCTGGAGCAGGTATGGAATATTCCTTAACTACAGCCATCAAGAAAATATCTGTTTTGGATAAACCAAAAGTCGCTTTTCTGCAAGGTCATGGAGAACCATCACCAAATGCCTCCGTGCAGGTATTGCAGCAATTATCAGTTTTATATGATGTAGAACCATACAATATTACTGATACTTCTGATATCCCAGTTTATTTTAAAACTCTTGCCATTGTAAATCCTATTGATACCTTTCCTTCAAGCCACTTTGCAAAATTGGATAAATACTTAAGTACAGGAGGAAGCATATATTTAGCCTACAGCAACTTGCAATCAGACTTACAATCTCAATCTCTGAATGCTCTTCCCGATATCGGCATTATGGGATGGTTGGCAGACAAGGGCATCACCATGAACAATCAATATGTAATCGATGCAAATTGTGGTGCGGTAAGTGTAAGACAACAAAACGGTCCATTTATGATGAACCGTCAAATAGAATTTCCGTATTTTCCTATTCTTTCAAAATTTTCTGAGCACCCTGTAGCAATGGGACTTGAAGGAGTAATCATGCCTTTTGTGAGTGCTATTTCATACCTACCCAAAGACTCGTCTGTTCACATTCAGCCACTGGTTTTTTCATCAGAAAACTCAGGAGTAGTAAATGTTCCTGTTTATATTGATATAGAAAAAGAGTGGACAGAGAGCGACTTTAATGCGCCAAGCCAGGTAGTAGCTATCGCTGCAGACGGGCCACTTTCTGGTAATGCCAATGCTAAGTTGGTAGTGATTGCGAATGGAGCATTTGCCGTAAATGGTGAAGGTCAACAGCAACAGCAGGTAAATCCGGACAATGTAAATCTGGCTTCAAATGCTATCGATTGGCTATCCGATGATACCGGTCTTATTGAATTACGAACAAAAGGAATCACTTCCAGACCCCTGGAAAAAGTGGATGATACAAAGAGGAATTTATACAAGTACGGCAATGTAGCAATCCCAATTCTATTGATGATAGGCATTGCACTTTTCAGGCGTCAAAGATATGCGCGAAAACGGCAGTCGTGGATTCAAGGTAATTTTTAATAATAAAGTTGTATAACAATGTTAAAAAATATTTCAAGTATTAAGCTTTTTAGTATTCTGGCCATACTGGCATTGATATATCTGGGCATTCAATATTTTGGAGGTAAATCACGGAGTAGTTCTTTTAGATCTGAATTGGTCGAGATTGATACTGCTAAAGTTTCCAAAATGATAATTCAATCCAAAGGAAAAAATATTGAATTGATAAAAGAAAGTAATTCCTGGAAAGTATCAATTGGAAATGGTAAGTATGCTGAAGCACAAAAAAGCAATATAAAAAGTACGTTAAACTCATTGCTATCTATAAAACCATCAAGAATTTCGACAAAAGATCCTGAAAAATGGAAAGACTATCAGGTCGATTCGACTGGGACAAATGTTCAGGTTTTTGAAGGAGAAAAAATTACACTCGATTTGGTTATAGGAAGGTTTGGTTTTAACCAACAAGCCATGCAGCAACAGCAGCAACAAATGATGATGGGAGGCCGAGGCATGCAACAATTTTTTAGTTATGTGAGGCTCAATGATGAGAATGAAGTATATGTAGCCGATAATTTCATGGGCATGTCTATCAATGCTGATGCAAGTAGCTATAGGAATAAAAAACTGCTTGCTCTGGACTCAGAATCTTTAACAGAAATTCAGTTTCAATACCCGGGCGATAGTAGTTTCGTATTAAATAAGATTGATTCTATCTGGAATATAAATGGAATTTTACCAGATTCTGCTGCCGTGGAAAAATATCTTAGTGATATCAAGTTTGTAAATGGCTCTAGTTTTGTAGATGACATTCCTTCTTCAGCTTTGGTAACACCTACAATGAGTATGAATTTAAAGCATAATGGAAAAGCAGATGTGGTCATCAAAGCCTTTCAACATCCAATACACAAGTGGATAATAAATTCTTCAGAAAACCCAATAACCTACTTTGCTGACGAAGAATTGGTGAATAGGTTATTTA
Source organism: uncultured Roseivirgaceae bacterium (assembly GCA_964423255.1). Taxonomy (GTDB): domain Bacteria; phylum Bacteroidota; class Bacteroidia; order Cytophagales; family Cyclobacteriaceae; genus JAAUQL01. The sequence goes on from CAYREN010000020.1 coordinate 14,526, forward strand.
TAAGGAAGAAAACGTTGATAAGTCCATCTTTGCAGCAATAATTGATTAAATATTTACTTTGGAAAGGCTTGCTTTGAATCGAGCCTTTTTTTCACATTCTCACCAAAAGTTTTGCTATTATTTCAATAAAAAAGGCATATTATTTTTAAAGCTAATTAATATAATATGAGTATGTTTTATTGAAAAATAGTGTCAAAAGAGTGCGCATATTACCCCAAAAGCATTGTTAAAAAGGATATTAATTGACATTTTTGTTGATTAATGCTAATTGATAGAAATACATGCCACTAATGTGATATTGATTGAATTATGAAAGAAATTGCCCTCACAACCTTACTCGTTTTTTATACCCTTTTTTCTTTTGCGCAAAACACATATTATTCCCAGAATGCCAGTTCTACTTTTTCTACAAATACAGATTGGAATACTGCAGCAGATGGTAGTGGGAGTAATGCAAATGTTGGTGATGAGTTATTGGGTACACATAATTATGTCATCCAAAATTCACACACTGCAATTGTTGATGGCAATATTAGTGTAAATGAAGTAACAGTAGGTGAAGGAGATCTTGACGGAGCAGGTGGAGGTGTTGGTTCAGGCATAATGACCATAGGTGACAATGCCACAGCAAGGACCATAACTATCAATGGGAAATTCACAATAAAAGCAGGTGCTGCTTTAAATGTGGGTGCTTTTGATGCGATTCATACCATCACTATTACAGATGACATCACGATATCTACAGGGCAGGACAATACCGGAGCTGGAAGTTTTAATTTATTATCCAGTGCTACCCGGGCAGCAAATCTTACTTTCGGTGGATCTGTAACAACAATCATTGCAGGGCAGGACATTACTCTAAACGACCTTACTATCAATGGTGATCAAAATAGAATAATAAACTCAGGACTAACAGTCAATGGAGATCTTCAGGTTAGCGGTAGCGGAACTGCAATAATTACTTCAGGCACACACACCTTTTTAGGAAATTTTACCGTTGACGCCAACAACTCATGGACTGCCAATACTGGCATGACTAATTTTAATGGAACGGTGCATCAAGATATCACTGTAAATGGGAGTAATGGTATCGCTTCCTTTTACCAGATTGATTTTGAGTTTGGAGGCGCTTCGCCAAATGACAAGCGCATAGTAGGTGATATGTTAGCTACAAATAGAACCAGGGTATTTAGTACAGCCGTTATTGATGACGATCCCGGGAGCGCCCATACATTTCAACAGTTTCAAATAGATGGAGGAAATTTATGTACATTTTCCAATACTTCTTCAGTGACATTTACAGGGGGCGAAATAAGGAATGGTAGCGGAACTGCCGTTGATGGGGATGTTCAATTTGGCGATGCTGAAATTATTATAGATGGTAATTGCTCATTGGAAGATGGAGATAATTTTAATATAAATAATAATTTTTCTATTAACAGCGGATATTTGGTAATGAAAGGTATATCCGATGGAACAGACGAATCTACCATTACCGATTTAGGATCAAATTCTTTTACGGTCAAATCAGGAGCAAGGCTTTATTTGAGGGGTGTGGATAATTTTCCAACAAGTTTCAATACATATAGTTTCGAAAGCTCAAGCAATGTTCATTTTGATGCGAATTTTAGTCAATCAGTAAGAGGGATTAGCGGTGCTCCTTATGACAGGGTTATATTAAGTCAAAGTCAGGACCAGTCAGGTAATGCTACTAAAACCTTGCAAACAAACCTTGATGTCAATGAAAACTTGTATTTATCTAATGGCATTGTTTTAGACCTCAATGCTTTTAATTTAACGGCTGCAGGCCGGATATCTAATGATGATGGAGCCACTATAAATTCAGCATCGGGCAATATCACCCTTGATGGAGAAGACATAAATCAAACAGTTTCCAATGGAGGTTTTACGGTTAACTATTCCCTTGGGACTGGTTCATTTATTATTGATCATAGTGCACCATCCACGGCAATACGAACCGTTAATATTGATGTGAATATCCAATCTGCCAATTTTTCTGCATCCAATGCAGGAGGTAGTGCGGCTAATTATTTGATTGTGGATGTTGATAATTTTGCCGTTTTACCAACAACTAATGGAGCAGGTAGTTTCACTTTGGGTTCTGATGTCAGGTATTATACCAGTGGTCTATCTGGTGGGAATGATTTTTCAAGTACCGTTTCTGGGTTTTTGACTACTTCATTAGATGCATCATCGTATGTACGATTTGATGGGAATGGCTCACAACTAATTCCACCAATTTCAGGAGGGTATGGTTTTATTGATTTGGCTGGAAATGGAGATAAAACGGCAACTGGAAATGTTATTGTTGTTTCAAATTTTAGTAGAACTGCAAATACTCCACAATTTCAGGATGGTGGATTTACAATTCGTATTGGAGGTAATTGGAATATGGATGATAACTACGTAGATGAAAGTAACATGACAGGAACTATGAGGTTCGATGGAGCAAATCAGCAAATAAGTGAATCAGAATTTAATAATCTTGTTTTCGAAGGTAGTGGGATAAAAACAATTGTTGGTGCACTGGACCTTTCAGGAACGATGACCATTGATGGCGTGACTGTAAATGCAAGCACTAGAAATATTGAAATAGCCGGATCATGGACAGAAAGCAATAGCGGGGTTTTTAGCCAAACCACAGGCCAAACTACTTTTAATGGGGCAAGTTTTCAGGCTATAACCACATTACCCTCCAGTAGTTTTGGTGATGTAATTCTCAATAATAGTAGTGGTGTATTGGCTTTGTCAGATATCAATGTAATGGATGATTTTGATTTTGCTGAATCCTCGGGGTCAATTTTAAATCTATTTGGAAGGACATTAACAATTGGGGGAGATTGGTTACTTCGTGCTGGTTGTACTTTCAATGGTGGCGGCACAAGCACCTTGATATTTAATGGCAGTTCTGTTCAAAATTTATATAATTATGTTGCTGGGACTTCTTACGACAATGTAGAGTTTAATAACATAGGAATAAAATATTTGAGGGAGCAAACCTGGGATGTAAACGATAATTTCACCATAGGAAGTGGTGCTACACTCAATGCCAACGCAATAAATATTACAGTTGAAGGTAATTGGTCTAATGCAGGAAATTTTCAACAGTATGCTTTAGTAACATTTGATGGTGCAGCTCAAACAATAAGTTCGTCCTCATTTCATGATGTGGATATAGCCGGTTCAAATACAAAGACACTAACTGGTAACATAACCAGCAATGGTGATTTTACCATTAATTCCACCTTAGATGTAAGTGCAAGTGATTATTCAATTTCGGTTGAAGAAGACTGGACGAACAACGGGACATTTACTGAACAGCAAGGTACTGTTACCATAAATGGAGGATATTCTTTAGTAAATACTGGTGGAGTTGGCGCCGCAAATTCATTCTATAATTTAGAAATTAATGTAAATACTGATACAAGAGCTGAGTTGACTGATGATGTTGAGATTAATGGAGATCTTACCATTACAAATGGCCAATTTCGTATCAGAGGTTTTGACATGTTCCTTGCAGGAGGATTGAGTAACTCGGGTACGCTTAACCAGAATTCATCAACCAATATAACATTAGATGGATCAAGTGGAACTCACGCTATTGATCTTGGGTCTAGCAATTTATATCATACTACCGTCAATGCTGTCGGTGCTACTTATCAATTAACAAATAGCCTTACATTCCAACAGGATGAACCTTTGGATATTGTTGCAGGAACTCTTGACCTGAATGGTAATACCTTGTCCATGGGTGATGGCTCTGACGGTTCTCCGAATGCGGTGATAACCTTGACTGGTGGGGTTTTAATTGTTGATGAGGGTGCAGTATTAAAAATCCACGAAGGGTCAACTTTTACCAATTCAGGTGGCTCTCTCCAATTGCTTGGCGTTGATGGAAATCCAGCAACAATTACAGTAAATGGAGATGGATACTATGATTACCTACAAGATAATGCTTCTGCAAGCTTTGAAGCACAATACTATGTTATTGCCAGTACAAATGGTAAGGGAGTAGAACTTCAGGCTGGCTCTATCACGAATATGAGTAATGGTACGTTTACATCCGGTTCAGGCACTGCATACCTTACTCTTACAGGTATGTCATTAGGAACAATTTCTTCTTCAAATATTATATTTAATTCCGGACCAACTTACAATGTAGAAATGCTTTCAGGTTCAGGAACGATTAGCTTTATTATTGCCGGTGGTACTTTAGCTGGGGCGGCTTCCGAAAATGATACCCCTCCCAATGGAGCTACTACAGGATTTATCAGGTGGTCATTTCCGGCAGGTAATTCCTGGACTGGCGCAGTATCTATGGATTGGCATACAAGCGGCAACTGGTCATTGGGAACTGTCCCCACATCTAGTGATTTTGTTTATATCGACTCCAATACTGGCCCAACAAATACCACTGTAAATGTTACTTCTGCGGATGCTTTCGCTGAACGTGTATTTATATTGGGGACAGGTATGACACT
>CAYREN010000020.1:19127-25423 GCA_964423255.1 uncultured Roseivirgaceae bacterium
GATGCGTCTTCAGGATTTGATATTGACTTATATGGAGATTGGACAGTAAATGGTGGTTTTTTCAATTCAGGGACCGCAAGGGTTAATCTAAGAGCAAGTAATAAAACTCAAAATATTTCAGGGGGAACTTTTTATGAGCTTTATGTTTATGGCTCTACAACAACTAAGGAAGTAAATTCCAACATTGCTGTTGCGGGAACTCTAAGGATATTTGGCGGTTCGAATGATGCAGTTTTAGACGGCAATGAAAATACAATATTTTTGTCCGGCACTTGGGATAATGAGCAAGGGCTGACCGGTTTTACGCAAACTGGAGCAGGATCGGTTATATTAAATGGAGCATCCCAAACAGTAACTGCAGATGCAAACACGACCTTCAATAACATTATTTTCCAGGGGACAAGCACAAAAAATATTTACGCAGATATAAATGTTAATGGAGATGCGTCGATCATAAGCAACTGTTTTGTTGATATGGAAATAGGTGGTTCTATGACGGGTACAGGCTCTGGTACCTTAAGCATGACCGATGGATTTATGCGTGTTTACGATGTGATTCCGGCCAGCAATTTTCCCACTGGTTTTGGTGCCAATAACTTCACAGGCGGTAGGGTCGATTATCTAGGCAATGGAAATCAAAATATTGTTGGAGGTATTGATTATTTTGACTTGATACTATATAGTGCAAGTGCAGGGACTCCATCAACAAAATTTGCTACAGCAGACTTTAACGTAAATGATGATTTAATCGTAGGTACTAGTTCAGATTCTGAAACAACCCTTTCAGTTAGTGATGGCGTTACAATCACATTGGTTGATAATTTATCCATACGTACCGGAGCTCCACAAATTGATTGGGGTACTGATGGTGCAACGGGAGGCACACTTCATCATATGGACAATGCCTCAGGATGGACTATTGATACAGATATCACAGGATTCAATAATTTGATATTGGATGGTTCAGGGACAAAGTATATGGCTAGTAATCTTACAGTTACCGGCGATTTAACCGTAAAGACAGACAATCAACTGCATATGGAAGCATATACCCTTGTCAAGGGAGGTGTTGCGACTATCACATTTACCCTTGAAGATGGTACTACGCTTGATAGTGAAACCCTATCTGGTGTAGGAACCGCTTTTCCTACAGGCTTCAATACCTATTCCATTCACCCTACAAGTATTGTAAGGCTAGATGGAACTTCAAATCAAACAGTTTACTCAATGCCTAACTATGGAATTCTATATCTATATTCAATTGGAAATGCGACCCTTGATGGCAACCTGGATGTTGAAGGTAATTTTAACACCATTCAAAATACAACATTGGTTGATGGTGGTTTTGATATGAATTTTGCTGGTTCATCTATAGATATCAGAAATTATACCCCTTCGAGTTCTTCTAGAACAATAACTTTTGATGGGGCTGACCAAACCATTAGAAATGATAATTCTGGTACACCTACCATGCAATTTCCTATAATTGTACTCTCTGGTTCAGGAACTAAAATATTAAATGAAACCATGGATATTGATGGAAACCTGACAATCGCCGGGGGTGTTGAAGTAACTCCAATTAGAGATATAGATTTTTCAGGCACTAACTGGCAAAATAATGGAACTTTTACACATACTTCTACCTCCCTGCCTGTTACTTTCTCGGGACTGGTAACACTTCAAACTATAGACCCAGGAAGTGCAAATTCATTTGGTTCTTTGATATTTGACAGACAATTTGGCACAACAACAATTACCAATAATGGTTTGAACATCGAAAATGGAAGCCTTACAGTCAATGCAAATGTAACAGCGGATTTTGGTTCACTGACACATACAATTGCTTCCAATTCATTCATTTTAAATGGGACATGGAATATCTCAAATGCCAATCTGACATTTGACAGGGCAGGAACTCAGGTAATCCCTGCGATTACTGCACAAAATATTATTTGTGCCACGTCAGGTTCCAAGCAACTAAGTGGAGATTGGAATATTAACGACCTTACAATTAACCCAACAGTGACATTGGATGTAACGACATCTAATTATACCATAACTCTAACAGGTAATTGGTTAAACAACGGAGGCACATTTAATGACAGAAATGGTACTGTAGAGTTTGAAAGTAATGACGCCAACCCCAAATCTATTGCTGCTGGAGGGTCTCAATTTTATAATGTGACTTTCAATCAGACTCAAACAAATTCAAGGACCTATACAATTCCTGGTGCTACAACATTTCAGGAAGATTTAACAATAGGAAGTGGAGCTACCCTAGACTTGAGTGGTCAAGTGCTGACACTGGGAAATAACGATGCTGATGACCCCCCTGGGGAAGTACATACCATTCAAAGTGGTGGCGCACTTCTCGTAGATGCAAATGCCGTATTACAATTTGATTGTACTGACAATGACAATAATTCCAGCAGTATTGGAGCAACCCTTAATGTAGATGGAACTTTTACTGTTGTAGGAACGAGTGGAAATGTTGCTACTGTCACAAGATCTGCCGGAAGCCAAAGAATTCAAATTATTATTGATCCTTCTTCTGGAGGAAGTGGAAATATTGGAGCGCAGTACTATCATTTTCAATATTTAAGTGCAAACGGATTGGTATTAAATTCTGGAGCGACACTTAATGCGACAAATAATTTTTCTAATGGCACCTGGTCAAATATTAGTACCTCAACAGGTTCCGGATCTCAGTATTATCTCCAAATAAATACTGATAACATTGGTGGAGGAGCAGATATAAACGTACCCAATGTAACTTTCAACTTTAGTGGGGCACCAACGATAGGAACTCATTATAATATAGGAAGAACAGGGGGAGGTCTTTCTCGAACAATTACATTTCAAGATGTATCCAATGGTTTGCTTGCAGGAGCAAGTTTTGAGGATGATGGCAATAATCAAATATTTTGGCCAACACCGGTTATTACAACTTGGCTTGGTACAGTAGATGATGACTGGTTTAAAGCAGGTAATTGGACTGCAGGTGTACCAACCGCTTTACTCGAGGCTTATGTGCCTCTAGGCCAGAATATTTCTAGAATTGATCCGACCAATGGAATCGGAGCAATTTGTAAATCGCTTTTACTTCAAGGTGATGGAATATTGAAATTAGTGAATGATGCAGATTTGGATATTGAGGGAGATGTTATCATCGGTAATGGCACAGGTACAGCTGCGCTTGTTGTAGCCCATGCTACAAGTGAACTTTTTGTTCAGGGGAGTTGGTCAACAGTAGATCCCGCCGTCTTTGACAACGGGAGTTCCACAGTTACTTTTGATGCCATAGCTGGAAGCGCAAGTATCACTCCCAATTCTGATCCATTCTATAATATCACTTTTAACGGTGATGCTATTTTCAATTTAATTGGTACAACCATAGATGTTGACGGTAGCTTTACCCTTACAAAAGGGACTGTAACACCATCAAGCAGTAATTATGCATATACAGTTGCCGGTGATTTTACAAGAAGTACAATAAATAGTGCCGTTTTTGATGATGTTGTAGCTGGAATTGTAGAACTTGATGGATCCACCCAGACAGTAAGGGATATGACATTTAATGATCTAACTGTAAGTGGGTCCATGACAAAGACATTTGAAAATACAAACACAGTTGCTGATGAACTTATCATAAATTCTACCTTAGCAGCAAAAAATTCAGGAAATGTAGGTACGCTGGATTTGGAAGGAGATATGACCATAAATACCGGAGGTGTATTTGATGATGGTGGCCAAACAGGCCATACATTTGCAGGAGGCAATTGGATTGCAGGCGCAGGATCATATTCCGGATCTGGACTATTGTCTTTTGATGCAATGGGCGCTAGCCAGGATATAGAAACTGTAGATGGCACGACTCCGGAATTTTCAAATGTTACTTTTATAGGAACAGGTGACATTGATCTACTTGCAGATGTAAACGTCACCGGAAACGTCACCATTACAAACTCTATAAATACTTTTGATGCTAATACCTTTGTAATAACCAATACCTCAGGTGTGGGAATTGGAACGTTTTTTCTCGATGATAATGAACTATTATATATTGAAGGGGCCAATAACTTCCCTGCCGGTTTTGCTGTGTACGATCTTCAACCTACAAGTGATACACGCTATTTTGGAACAAATGATCAAACCGTTAGAGGGGCATTTCTTGATGCAGGCTCAAATCTAATACCAATAAATTATGGGCATCTGAATTTTGATCACCCCAATACTAAAACACTAAGCGGAGATATTGGGATTCAGTCTGATTTAATATTCAGAGAATCAACCTTGGATGTGACTTTAACTAGTTTTGATATCTCAATAGGAGATGATTGGAGTAACAATAATGGGGGCTCATTTATTGCGCGTAATGGAAATGTAACCTTCAACGGTGGAGTAGATCAACGCATAAATAATGATTTATCCGGCACCAAGAGTTTTTATAATTTAATAGTTGACAACGCCGCAAGCACAGTTGATGTTGATGCCAATGACATTACTATTATTAATAATCTCAGTGTACTTAATGGACTATTTACTGCCAGTGGCTATACTGTAAATATTGGTGGTAATTTTGTAGCAACAAATGGAACTTTTGCTACAAGCGGAACTTATAATTTAAATACTTCAAATCCTTCAGCTTTTATTCAAACCAATGGATCTGTATTATTTCATATTTCTATAAATGCTGACCAAAATTCCAGAGTTTATAACTTGGAAGACGATATTACAGTAAATGGTAATTTTACACTTAATACTGGAACCTTCAATGGTGAAGGAACGAGTGGTATCGGCAAAGTGATGAATCTGGGAAATGGCTCTGATGTAGTTTCCATTGCAGGAGGGAAATTTCAGGTGGGCAAATCAGGAACTCTGGCATTGGGCTCTGCAACTAGTTTGACTGTAACCAATGGTGGCACCCTTGAAGTATTAGGTGATGCCTCAAATATTGCTACGGTAACAAGAAACTCAACTGGTACTTATAATCTCACAATAGAAAATGGCACCATCGCAGCGCAGTATTATTTATTTCAATATATGTCCACCAACGGTATTTTTATAAATACCAATGGAATGATTGATGCCACAAATAATTTTAGCAACGGTACATTCACCAATGGCCCATCAGGTGGCACACTGCTGAAAATAGAAAATACCCAGGCACTTACTGGTCTGGGAAGAATAGAGAATGTGTCATTCCCAAGTAATCCCGGCGGAGGAGCAACAAATGTTTATAAAAACACTGCTACAAATGGAGATATAGAAATATATAATTCTTCCGGAGATTTTGCAGGAGAGGATTTTGATCAGGATCCATTTGATTTGATCACATGGACATATCCTCCGGGCTTGATATGGTCTGGCTTAGTAAATTCCGATTGGTATAATGAAAGAAACTGGGTAAACCTTGGAGGCGTTGATACAGAAGAAATCCCTGATGCAACCAAGGATGCCACCATTCCGGACCCAGGTTCATCGAATCCGGTAATCACAAATTTGCCGGAAATTACAGATGACGACCCCGATAATGGAGGACAGTTTGCTCAAGTACAAAATCTCACCCTAGAACCAGGAGCATTCATCACCATAAATTCTGTTGCTACTCCTGCAGATGATGAACTTACCGTTGTTGGTGATTTGACCATGGAAGCATCTTCAAGATTGATTATGAATTCGTCTAATGATAGATTGGTGGTTTCTGGTAACTGGGGAAAAGATAACGCTGCTTTATTTGTAGCAGGCTCAGGTACAGTAGAATTAAACTCGCAAAGTGGAATTAAAACGCTAAATAATGGAAGTGACAATTTTTATAACCTCGAAATAAATGTAAATGGAACAGTGCAACTTTCAAACAATACAACTGTTCTCAATGATTTCACCATAGCATCTGGAATATTTAGTTTGAACTCCGGCGATCTTGAAGTGGGCGGAGATTTTGTAAATTCCGGAACTTTCAGCTCTGGCACTATGAAGACTTTATTTAATCCAACGTCTGCAGGTACGATTTCAATTAACACAGGGGGATCTTCCTTTTATGATCTTGAAATGGACGATGGAGGTGCAGGTGTTACATTCCAGCTCACATCAAATACATTATCAACAAACGGTGTTTTTGATTTAACTTCAGGAATCCTGGACCCCAATGGACAAACGATCATTTTTGGTGATAATACAGGAGTGGACAATGCCAATATTTATGGCTCATTAACCATTGGCAGCAACGAAACAATGGGATTAGGGTCAGCCGCAGAATTTAATGTCAAAAATGGGGGAACTTTCAATGTCGTGGG
>CAYREN010000021.1:0-24152 GCA_964423255.1 uncultured Roseivirgaceae bacterium
AGCTCTTAAGAATTCACCAATTATATTCATCAATCCATATATTGAAAATGGCTCGAGGTTTAATTGGAGGATTGGTGAAGATGGTTTTCTTCATATCCAACAGGTTTACGACTATGAGCGAAAAATACTTAACAGAACAGCAGAGCATTGGCTTTTTCTTCTGGAAGCCAAAGCTGGTTCTGACATCACAATTATATTCGAAAATTTTGAAGAAATATACAATGGTCATATAGAGACTATGCCTTCTTACATGTCATGCGTTGTTTCAGAAGATGGAAAAAAGTGGAGACATATTCCAAAAGAATGGATAGATGCGTCTGAGGGACTTCAGCTAAAAATGAAGGTACATATGGATTCAGATTCCCTTTATTTGGCGAGAGTAGAACCCTATCGATTGAGTGATTTACATAATTTACTTTCAAGAATCCAAGGAAATGATCGAATCCAAATTACTCCAATTGGAAAGTCTGTTGAAGGGCGTGAACTTCACATCATTCGTGTAGGTGACGAGAATGCCCAACATAGAATATTTATCCGAGGAAGGGTTCATCCCTGGGAACCTGGAGGTAACTGGGTAATTGAGGGACTCATTGAAGCACTTTTGCAAGAAACCAAAGAAGTGAAAACTTTTCTGGAGAATTACTGTCTTTATATATTGCCCATGGCAAATATTGATGGTGTGGCTAATGGTGTAACAAGATTTAATATGAATGGCTTGGATCTAAACAGAAACTTGACAACGCCGGCCAACCCTGTTTTAGCACCAGAAAACCTTGCCATGCAATTGTGGCTGGAAGGTATGATCAAAAAGGACATGAAGCCCGATCTGGCTATTGATTTTCATAATGATTCCAATGGACCATTGATTTTTGCTCCACCAAGGGAAAATCCTAAAAAATATCTTGAACACATGAAATTATTGGAATCATTGTTAAGAGAAAAAACATGGTTTCATGAATATACCGAGTTTTCTGAATCGGAAAACTCCACCATGTTTGCGCGCGGGCTCATGGACATGTACGGTATCGAATCACTGGTATATGAGCTTCATTCCAACTGGATCGAAGGATTGAAAAAACGTCCCTTGTCAGAAGATTGGATTTTACTAGGGAATCAGTTGAGCGAAGTATTTGATTTGTATTTTAAAGAAATAAAAAAATGAAAAAAGTTAAAATTATTTCTGTTGTCGGATTTCTATTTGTAGCCACAATTAGTTTGGCTCAGCCTTTAAAAGTAGGGATAATTTCAGCCTGTGAAGAATATGATTCCGATGGTAGTTTGAGATTACTCCAGGATCAGTTAGAAGCCAATTACGATGTAAAAACTTATTGGATGCAAGGTGGTGATGACAGAATTTCCTCTGATCTTCCAGGGGGGGTTGACGATTGGCTTTACGATGCCGTCTTGCCTCATAGTTTGAAAAATATAGAATATCTGGACTCTATAGATGTATTATTGTTATTCTCACGACGCCTTATCCTTTCTGACTATGAAATGAATAGAATCAAGGCATTTACAAAAAAAGGTATCCCAATCGTTGGTATTCGAAATGCTACTGCAGCATTTCTTCTTTGGCTCGATTTTGCTCCTACAGTTTTAGGTGGTGAGTATTTTGATCATTATAAACCAATGAGTCTTCAATTCGAGTTTAAGGTTGTCTCCAAAGCAAATGAAAGCCCTATAATAAAAGGTTTTAAACCCTGGATATCCAATAATTTATACAAACATAAAAATCTCGGTGCCAACACAGAAATGATAATGGAGGGAAGATTGTTAAATGGCGAAGGTAATACTGAGGCAGTTGCCTGGACAAATGTATATAATGATACAAGAATGTTTTATATCTCGCTGGGTACTCCTGTTGATTTTGCTAAAGAAGACTTTAGACAACTTTTGATCAATGCCATTGATTGGACTACTGAGGGAGCTTTGAAAAATAAATAAAGTTACAAATAACCTGGATGATTTATCAGTTTTGTGAAGTTGACTATCGGATTTTTCTTTAAGAATGCCATTTCTTAAAAAATATAACACCTTTTTTGGTTGACAATTTGACTTAAAGTCAATCCAAATATTGAGTTCTGGTTATTTGTACATCTTTTTGTAATTTAAAGCTGTTGACCCCATAATATTTTTAAATTGCTTATTGAAGCTGGAAAAATGATTAAATCCCACATCATAACAAATATCCAATACTGATGATCTATTCTCTGCCAATAATTTACAGGCTTGTCCAATTCGAACTTCGGTAAGAAATTTTGAGAAAGTTTTATTGGTTTTTTGTTTAAAATATCTGCAAAAGCTTTGAGGGACTAAGTTGGTAATTTCAGCAATTGATTCAATACTGATGCTTTTGTAATAATTAGAGAATACATATTCATAAACCTTGTTTATACGTTCAGCATCAGTTTTATTAGTCACATAAGATAAATTGGGTGCATTAAGATATTCCTTATACTCCGATTTCTCTAATAAAAATAGAATATTCATCAATAAGTCTAAGCGCTCGAAACCTTTTTTCGTTACCATCTTAAACATTAAATCTGATAGACTTGAGACTTCATTTCCCGAGAGTTTAAAACAGCGGTTAGCATCTAAAAAAATATTCTTTAGAAATTGATTTTCTTTCATTGACACAAAAGTATCGCCAAACATTTCTTTCTGGAACAAGATATTTATTGCCCTTGATTTTACGGGTTTTTCCAAATTATAATGCTCCCTGCCGCTAATAAAAGCATGCGGTACATTTTCACCTAAAATTGTTAATTCACCAGGTCCGTACGGTTGAACAGATTCCCCGGCAAAACATATTCCGGATCCATTTATCATGTATGTAATTTCAATCTGTGGGTGAAAATGCAAAGGAGACTTAAAATAGTCCATTGTTAAATCGTTAACGAAAAATGAATGTTGTGGATTGGCTTCAAATTTTTCAAAAACTACATGCATGTTAATAAATATTATTGAATGATATTTTAAATTTTCTTGTTCTGTACTATATGTCAATTCGGAAAAAAATATTTTTCACCATTCATAGCAAACCATTAGTGAAATAGAAATGAACCTATAAACAGGACATGAATGATATGTTAATAAAGTGCATTTATTTGTTAAAATATACAATCAAATATACAATTAATCAATATATGTTTGTTAATATATTCATTATAATAACCATTGATATGTTTTTAGATTGCTTATGAAACAGTAAATCAATTGTATCAGATTCCTGAATTTATAAGCCGATCTATCATTAATATTCTTTTATGAAGAATCTAATTATCATATTAAGTTTAATATTTATTTTATTTTCTGCTTGTTCATCTTCGACTGAGCAATCAATGAAATCTTCCAATAAATATTTGAAAACAGGAATATGGAGGGGAGTTTTGAAACCTCAGGGTATCGAAGTGCCATTTATTTTCAAGGTGAAGAAGCTTGGAAGTAAATATTCATTCATTCTTATAAATGGTGAAGAACAAATGGTGCTGGATGATATTACAATCAGGGATGACTCTTTACATGCTCAACTTTTTGTATTTGACGCCACCATCCATGCGAAAATTGAGGATGAAAATCTTCATGGCGTCTGGGTAAAGAATGATGTTAAGAATTATGCGATTCCATTTAATGCAACTTTTGGAAATAATCCACGCTTTAGTGTTGAATCCAAAATTGCAAATGCTTCATTTGACGGCAAATGGGAGGTGGATTTTATTAAAGACCATGGTGTGGAAAAAGCGATTGGGTTGTTTAGCCAACATGAAAAAAAGTTAACAGGAACATTTCTTACAGCTACCGGTGATTATCGTTTTCTTGAAGGTGTAGTGGATGGAAGCAAAATGAAGTTGAGCAGTTTTGATGGTGTCAATGCACTATTATTTGAAGCTGAGATGTTGAATAATGGAGAAATATCTGGAGAGCTTTGGAACCTTATGGACAGACATGAAAAATGGACTGCCAAGCGAAATGAAAATTTTGAATTGGTAGATACCTATGCGATTACTTTTTTAAAAGAAGGCTATGATAATTTCAGTATAAAATTTCCAAATACCTCCGGAGATCTTGTTGAATTAACAAATGAACGATACGAAGACAAAGTTGTGGTAGTGCAGATACTTGGAACATGGTGTCCGAATTGCATAGATGAAACAAGATTTTTAGTTGAATGGTACAGGAAGAATAAAGACAGAAAGGTAGAGATAATTGGATTGGCTTTTGAAAATAATGTGGATGTTGTGTATGCAGCATCGCGAGTTAACAAATGGAAGAAAAAGCTGGGTATGGAGTATGAAGTACTAATGGCTGGTATTCCAAGTGCTAGAGCTGAGGCCTTACCGATGTTGAATGAAATCGTAACATTTCCAACAACTATAATATTGGATAAACAGCATAAAGTGAGACAAATTCAATCTGGGTTTTTCGGTCCAGGATCAGGTGTTTATTACGAAAAATTTATAAAAGACTTTAATAATTTGATTGATAAGCTGGTTGAGGAGTAACAGTTAGTACCTGATATTTATACCAAGAGATATGGAATGATTTATTGGTATCCTTTGAACTACATAATACACTTCGTCTTGAAAGATTTGATTGTTGTCAATACCTAATTGAAAAACTTAAATAATAATTTATAATATAAAAATAGTTATGCCAATCATTACAGATAAAAAACAAGTATTGGAATTGTATGCAGAAGCTGCAGAGAAAAACTGGGTACTACCTACTTTTAATTCTGAAAATCTTACCTCAACTGAAGCTATTCTATCCGCAACAAAGGAATATGGTGATAGTATAGGTATTGAAAACTTACCCATTATTATTGGTATAACGGTAAACTATAGTTTTCGCTCCCAGGCAGTATTGTATTCTCATGTGCGACAATGGGAGTTGGGGTTAAAGCTTTTTATGAATGATTTGAAATTACTTACAGAAGGAGGGTCGCCATACAGCAAGGTAAGGGTAATGGTTCATCTCGATCATGTAGAATGGGATATAAATAAGGAATTTCTTCAAAATTGGGATATGCATCAATTCTCATCTATTATGTACGATGCATCTAACTTATCTCTGGACGAAAACATTATTAAAACAGCTTCATTCGTAAAAAAAAATAAAAATAAAATTTTAATAGAAGGGGCGTGTGATGAAATTGGCAAAAGCTCCAATAGCTATACGACCCCGGAAATGGCTGAAAAATATAATGGGGAAACAGGTGTAGATATACTTGTTGCAAATTTGGGAACTGAACATCGGGCGGATGCTGCTACATTAAAATATCAGGATGAATTAGCCAGAAAAATCACACAACAGATTGGAGGAAAGTTATGCTTGCATGGCACATCTAGTGTTGCAAGTGATAGTCTTGGAGAACTTTTTCATGATGGTATTCGCAAGGTGAATATTTGGACTGCGCTTGAGCGAGATACTTCGCCAAAGTTATTTGAGGATATGCTTAAAAATGCCTCGAAAATTTTGGGTTCTAAAACAGCTCAGGAATGGGTTGCATCAGGTTTGCTTGGCAACAAGGCAGATGACACATCTGCAATGTCTGTCGATTTTATTACAACTACCTATCGGCAGCAATTAATATTTGAAAATATGAAAGTTGTAGTAAGAGAATATCTTAAAATTTGGTATAAATAGATCTCAATTAATTGTGAATTTTATTGGAGTAGATATTGGTACAAGTGTCTGCAAAGCACTAATCTTTGATGAGAAGGGTGAGAAAATTGCCCATTCTCAGCGGCGTTATGATGTTAATTTTATGCCTTTTGGAGGTGCAGAATTAGACTCTGAAGAAGTCATTTTAAATTGTTTTGAAATTATAAAAGAATGTACAGATCAAGTTGTTGGTGGATCAGTTATTGGACTAGGAATATCCTGTCAGGGTGAAGCATTTACAGCTGTTGATAACGAGGGGAAATTTTTATCCAATGCCATGGTAACTTCGGATATACGTGCTGAAAAGTATGTGAAATCCTGGACTGATAATTTTGGTGCTAAAAAACTATATGAGATCACTGGTCAGACAGCTCATCCATTATTCACACTTTTCAAATTGATGTGGCTAAAAGATAATAAACCGGACGTTTGGGAAAAAGCACATAAGTTTCTTTGTTTCGAAGATTTATTACAATATCGTCTTGGTCTTGATCCAGCCATCAGTTGGTCTCTTGCAGGGAGAACCATGTTGTTCGATGTCAGGAAGCACTCCTGGAATCCGGATATCATGGCTGCTATTGATTTATCACCAGACAAACTGGCTAAGCCCTTACCTTCAGGAAGTATAGTCGGGAAAATAAATTCTGTTATTGGCGACGAACTTGGTTTGGCAAAGGATGCTTTTGTCGTTACCGCTGGGCATGATCAACCATGTGCTGCATTAGGTGCAGGAGTTACCAGTCCAGGATTAGCAATTTATACCGCGGGGACAGTGGAATGTATCACCCCAGCTTTTTCTAAACCAATTTTTTCAGGGCAGCTACGTCAAAACAATCTATGTACTTATGATCATGCAGTTACCGGATTGTACATTTCATTGGCCTACTGCTTGTCTGGAGGTAATATTTTAAAATGGTTCAGGGATGAATTCGGATTTAAGGAAATTGAAGAGGCTAAAAGGACGAATCGAGATCCATATGAGGTGATAATTTCGATGATGGACACAAAGCCATCCAACATTATGGTCTTGCCCTATTTTGTGCCAGGAGGGACTCCGTATTTTGACACACATACCAAAGGCGCCATTCTTGGTTTGAGCCTTTCTACAAAAAGGAGTGAATTTATCCGGGCTTTGCTTGAAGGGGTTGCACTGGAAATGAGGCTAAATCTTGATATCCTTGAAAAATCAGGTTGTCGAGTAGAAACGTTGCGCATGGTTGGAGGTGGTGCAAAATCGAAAGCCCTAATACAGCTTAAAGCAGACGTAATTGGAAAAAAGATAATTGAGTTGGATGAAAGTGAGGCTGGATGTTTAGGTGGCGCAGTGTTGGCATGCTCTGCATATATTGATATTCCCGTAATCGAACTCGTGAAAAAATGGGTCAAAATTGTTTCAGAAGTGCATCCAAGTAAAGAAAACGCTGAATTTTACAGAAACAAATTTCAAAAGTATAAGAAGCTGTACCATCAAATCAAAGATATTTGACAGTAAATCTCAATGATATTTTATTTGAATTATTAACACATTTTAAAGAAAGAAAATTATGTACATGACAGACATCAATGAAAAAATTATGAGAAGGACTAAATCTGGTAATAAAATTTACTGGATGCTAACCAGCGAACAAGGGGCTCAAAATTTTGAACTAAGATATATTGAAATCCCTCCTGGAGCACATACAAGTTATGGACACCACCCTCATGAGCATGAAGTATTTGTAGTAAAAGGAAAAGGAAAGATAAAAGGTAAAGATTCAATAAAGGACCTTCTTCCGGGAACTGCTGTTTTTGTACCGGGCGATGAAGAACATCAATTTATAAATGCCAGCGAAACAGAGCCGTTCAATTTTATTTGTGTAGTCCCAAAAGGTGCAGAATCTGAATCTAAGCCATGTGGTTAAAATAAATAAATTATAAAAGGAGATTTCCATACATGAAAACAGCAATACAATTTGGAGCTGGAAATATTGGCAGGGGTTTTATGGGCCAACTTTTCTGGGAAACTAGGTATAAAATATACTTTGTTGAAAACGAAAAGGAACTGGCAAAAAAATTGAATGAAGCCAAAGAATATCCGCTAAGACTATTGGATGCTTATTCAAAAAAAGAAATCAATTTAATAATCGATAATTATGAAGCGATAACCACCGACGAACAAGAGAGAATAGCTGCGATTTTTGCAAAGGCAGATATAGCCGGAACCGCTGTAGGTGTGAGAAATCTTGAATCAATCGCACCTCTCATTATTGCAGGGATTAGAAAACGGAAAGTTGAAAATACGACGCCAATTGATATATTTCTTTGTGAAAATGTTTTTGGTGCAGGCGATAAACTTAAAGAACAGGTATTCAAAAATCTCACTGTTGAAGAACAGGAGTGGACAGAAAAAAATATTGGGTTTGTTGGCACAAGTGTAGCAAGGATGGTGCCTGCCGCTGACAAACGATTTGAAAATGAAGGTCCTCTTTTTGTAGTAGCCGATTCATATCACAAGTTGCCTTATGATAAATATGCTCAACGGGCTCGCACTCCTTCCATTGATGGTATAAGTGGAGTCTCAAATATTCAAGCTGAATTCGTCAGAAAGCTTTATACACATAATTTGGGTCATGCTGCTATGGGATATCTGGGATATTTGAAAGGTTATAAATATGTTGATGAACCGTTTAATGATAATTTTCTTTTAGGAATATTTAGAGGAGCACTTGAGGAAACCTCACAAGCTCTTGTAAAAATGTATCCTGATGATATTAAAAAGGATGAACATAAAATGATCATAAAAGATGTGGTTGTCAGATTTGGGAACCCGATGTTGATGGATGCCCTTACCCGGGTTGCTGCAGATCCAATTCGAAAACTTGGAAGCACGGAAAGAATAATAGGAAGTGCAAAAGTGTGCATGAAATATGGAATTGCTACGAAGAATATTGAGGTTATTTGTGGTGCAGCTTATTGCTATGATTATCCCAAAGACCCAAAGGCAGTTGAATTACAAAAGATAATTAAAGACAAGGGAATAACAGGTGCTGTGAAACAAGTATCAGGTATTGATCCTTCAAGTGAACTGGGCAAAGGTATAATTAGAAGTTATGACAAATTAATAAAAATGCGCAAAACATGGAATTAAGTTTATTTTAAATTATAAAAAAAAATGAGAACAAAAGCTGTTCGTTTGTACGGAAAAAAACATTTACAGTTAGAAGATTTTGAATTACCCCAAATTAAAAATAATGAAATATTAGCGCATATTGTTTCAGATAGCATATGCATGTCCACCTATAAAGAGACAATGCTAGGGGAAGATCATAAACGAGTGCCCAATGATATTAATAATAACCCAATTATCATTGGCCATGAATTTTGTGGTGAGATTTTGGAAGTAGGGAGTAAGTGGAAGCATAAATTTAATGCAGGAGACAAATTTGCAATTCAACCTAACATTAAATGGCCAGGAACTATGAGTGGACTTGGGGCTCCTGGATATTCATATCCACATATTGGAGGAGACGCTACAAATATCATTATTCCCAATGAAGTCATGGTGCAAAATTGTCTGCTAGAGTATAACAATGATGCATTTTTCTATGGCTCCATTGCTGAGCCGATGTCGTGTATTGTTGCGGCATTCAAAGCCTCTTTTCATGTAGAAGACAATTATATCCATCACATGGGTATCAAGGATGGTGGTAATCTGGCAATTTTAGCTGGTGCGGGTGCTATGGGGCTTGGTGCTATAGATTATGCCTTGCATAATGATGACAAACGTCCGGGACTATTGGTAGTTACTGATATTGATGATGCTCGCTTAAACAGGGCAAAATCTATATATAGTGAAAAAGAAGCCAAAAAAGAAGGAATAGAATTAATTTATGTTAATACCAAAAAACTGGATAATCCTGAGGAATATCTCAAATCTCTAACTAACGGTAACGGATTTGATGATGTATTTTTGTATGCTCCGGTTCAATCTGTAGTAGAACAGGGAAGTCGTATCTTAGGATTCGATGGCTGTTTAAGTTTTTTTGCCGGACCTACGGACAATAATTTTTCTGCTACTGTTAACTTTTATAATGTCCATTACATGTCTCATCATATAGTAGGTACCAGTGGGGGCAATACGCAAGACATGCTTGACTCCATGAGATTGATGAATAGTGGAAAAATAAATCCGGTGGCGATGATTACACACGTGGGTGGGTTAAATGCTGTGACCGATGCAACCATTAATCTTCCGAATATTCCTGGAGGTAAAAAACTTATCTATACCAATATTGATTTAGATCTTACCGCATTTGACGATTTTGAAGAAAAAGGAATAAGTGATCCACTTTTTGCTGAGTTAGCAAAGATTTCAGCAAAGAATAATGGCCTTTGGTCAGCTGAAGCAGAGAGATATCTTTTAGCTAATGCAAAAGCAATTTAAATGATTTTATGATTAATAGTGTTTAAACTAAAAAGGATAAAAAAATGATTAAATCAAGAGTAGCTTTTATAGTTTATGGAGTTCACAAAGATGGTTTGCAGGACCCTCAGGGTAATGTATTTATCGATGAAGAGTTGTTGAGAAATTCTAAAAGAACACTTAGAGAAGCTGGTTTGGAGCTGGTTGAATATGAAACTGTCATAGCAACCAAGGAGGAGGCCAAAGAATGCTTTGCAAGGTATAAAAAACAGGATGATATCGATGCTGTCATCCTGTTTTCAGGAACCTGGGTGTGGGCAGCGAATTTGATAGGTGCTATACGTGATTTTTCTTTTTCCGGGAAAGGCATTTTGTTTTGGACACATCCTGGTTCACAAGGGTGGCGTCCCGTTGGTGGCCTCGTTATGCATGGAGCTCTTAAAGAAATTGGTATAAAGCACCGTTTTGTTTATGGCAATTTCGATGATCCAAATGAAATTGACAGAATTACATCTTATTGTAATGCAAGTCACGAGAAAAACATACTTAATATGAGTACTATTGGCACTTTCGGTGGCCGTGGAATGGGGCAGACTTGTGGCGTTGCAGACCCCTCTCAGTGGATGAAAGTATTCGGTATTGATATTGATTCTCGAGACACTACTGAATTACTGAATACTGCAAAAGGTTTATCTGAAGATGAAATAGAAGTAGCAAAGAAAGAGATTCAACCATTATTTTCTGATCCAATTCCTTCTGATGAAATGTCTGAAAGGTCAATTCGACTTTATCTTGCAATAAAGGCCCTTGTTAAAAAAGAAAAATGGGATTTCTATACAATTCAATCCTTCCCGGGATTGGCCGATGATTATAGTGCCACTTGTTTTGCGCAAAGCCTGATGTTAAATGAAAGAGTTGGCACATCTACTTTAAGTGATTTTAACACGGCAATGACAGTAAAGGTTTTAGCAGATCTAAGTTCAGAACCGGTTTATTATGGTGATTTGCAACATATTGATAAGTCAAATAATGAAATAAAAATAATAGGTGATGGTGCCTGTCCTCCATCCTTGGCAGAAGGGGTTGGGCCCGCCGGATTTGCCGAACATGGAATTCCTACAGAAGGGGAGGCTGGTGGACTTTCAGTAAAACTAACATGCAAAGCAGGTGAAGGTATTCTTGCCAGACTTGGACGCAATAATGGTGAATTTGAGATGGCCATTGTCCGATGCACAATCACAGAACCTGCAAAAGATGTGCTAAAAGAGCGTCAGATGGAATGTGGTTTACCATTCTGGCCCCATGCCTTCGTCACGGCACATTGTGATATGGAAGAGATGATTGAAGCATGGAATAATGAATATGCAGTACTTGGGTATGGTGCACATCTGTACAATGAGTTGATAGCCTTTTGTGAATTGACTGGTATAAAGGCGATTGCTCTTTAGTAAATGTAAAGTATAATGAACCAACATATAAAAATTGGTCCATGGTTGGTTTATTTTGATTTAAATGATGGTGCAAGAATAGGCCGTCTTGTTTATCGTGATTTTGATATTTTAACAAAAGAGAAACTTGAGTTCCACCAGCCAAAAAATAATTATGGTGAATATGAAATGCGTCCGGTATATGGTTATGATGATTGCTTCCCTTCAGTAGATTCTTGCCTCTATCCAAATTCTACATGGGACATCCCTGATCATGGTGAATTGTGCTGGTTATCCTGGAAGATTAGAAAATCAAAAAATAAATTAACCTTCACCGTTAAAAGTAAAAACCTACCCATTCAATTCATACGAGAGATGCACTTTAGTGAGAATGAATTGGTTTGGACATTCATTGTAAAAAATTTTGGACAAGAGACTTTACCTTTTCAACATATTATGCATCCATTAATACCATTGGATAAAATAATAGAGCTGAACCTACCCGAATTTGAAACTGCATATGATGATATAAATCAAAAAATATTGGATTTGAAAGCAGCTAGATCAATCAGTGAATTTTTATTGACACATCCAGTCGGATCAACCTCTATGCTTTTTTTGCAGCAAGTAAAAGAAGGTAAAATGAGTTGGGAATATGAAAATGGGATCAGGATAGAAGTCGGATTCCCAATAAAAATGTTTCCATCAATTGGAATCTGGTGGAATAATCAGGCATATCCCAATGAAGAATTTTTGCGTCGTACAGAATGTGCTTTTGAACCTACTCCTGGATTTAATAGTTTATTAATTGATAATTATAAAAAAAGGGAATGCCTATTCGTAGATGCGGGAGATACCATTAGCTGGAATATTCGATGGAGGATTTATTTGGATAAATATGTTGCTCAATGTCATTGATTCGTATTAAATCAATTTAACAAGATATTAATATCTTATTACACAAATGATTATGATAACAAAGTTAACTAATGTAATACCCGAAAAAAACATAATTATCCTATCTCCTCATTATGATGATGTCTTGTTAGTATTTGGCGGATATCTAAATTCATTGGTAACTAATCGGTTAATTAAAAAGAAAAAGATTCACATCATTTCTATTTTTAGCTTTTCCAATTATTTGACCAGAGATGATGAGGGCAATAAGGATATATCCGTGACAAGAGTTCAGCATGTTACAGGCATTCGCCTTGTAGAGGAAATTGATTGCATGAATAATTTGATCGGACAGGAAAATTATTCTTACGAAATAGAAGGAGAGAACGAGTGCTTACTACGAAATAAGCTGCCAAAATTTAAAGGACCAATTGAATTTCTGTCCGGAGACAAAGATAGCTTTAATGAAGAAGATTGGCTGGTTTATGAAAGGTTGAAAAGAGAGGCTTGTAAATGGCTTAACGTTAAGGATACCGCTATCTTACTCCCTTTAGGTGTAAAAGAACATATTGACCACATTGTTATTCGTGAGGCAGTAATGGATGCAAAAAAAGAATTGGGTATAAATATGCATGCGGTAATTTATTTTGGAGAAGATCAGCCTTATACCGGATTGGCAGATAAACATGATCATGATAAAGCACAGGCCTTTTTAAATGAATTAACTCTCAATTCTATAAATTATTGTATTGATGAAAAACGGAAATCTGAAATGGCAATGAAATACTATCCTTCGCAAGCAGAAGATAGTTACAGAGAAGGTGTATTAAAAAGGTCATTACAATTGCAAAAAAAATATGGAACTGATACAGGCGTGGAACGAATGTATAGGTTACAGAATTGACCTGAATATTTTCTTGGTTGTTATTGTTGATTTTCATTCTGGATTTGAATCTTGAAATGCTGCTTATTCATTGTTGAGTAAGTTTTTGATCTTCCATTATAAAATAATTTATATTAATATAAGGAAAACTTTAGATCGTATAAATACCATTTTATAAGGTAAACAGACTATTTATATATAATATGAAACAATTTGAGGGTAGTTTTAAAACGTTAGTATTATTGTCAATAAGTGTTATGGTTTCTTGCCAACCGAAATCTGAAACGCAAGAACTAAGAGCCCGGGTTCAATCTTCCGTACCTGAGGGATGGGTTGAGCAACCCTATATCGAAAATGCTCCTGAACCTGTTCTCTCACAAACTGAAGCTCAGAGAGGCTTTATGCTTTTTTCACGTCCTGCTATTGAAGCGGTCTATAAAAATACAAATCCGCTCCCTCATGAACGCCTGGAACTGTTAAAAGCCTTTGCCACTCCAGGAGAATTCGAACCTTTAACGCTAAGTATATATCCTTCCATAGAACTAAAGAATGTAAGATTAACTGTATCAGATATAAAAAGTGGAGATCATACGATTGATAAATCAAACCTGGATTTGAGACTGGTCACTTATTGGAACATGCACTACCCTACATGGGAAACCAAAGGGACTTATAGAAATGTCCCGGAACTTCTTGAAAAAGTCACGGTAAATGATATGAAAAGCGACGAGTGCCAAAGATACTGGATAAATGTCCATGTTCCGGAAAATGCAAAACCGGGCATCTATGAAGGAAAGGTGAGCATCTCTCATGATGGATTGAAAGAAGCAATTTCAGTACCGATCAAATTCAGGGTACTTGACTTTAAGCTAAAGAAAGACCCTAATAAACATTACACTGCCTATTTCAGCGGACCTGAAAGGCAATACCGGGGAATGACTGGTCAACTATATGAGACAGCGGTTAATAATGAACTTCAAGCCATGCTTGATTATGGTTTTGATATGACCCCGACTTTAAATTTATCCTATGACGGGAAGCGTATTATTTTTAGTGATAAGAATGAAAAACTTTTAGAAAAGATGCTGGACATGGGTTTTAGTGGACCAATTCCAATTGGTGGTGATGGCGTGATAGTTTCAATGTTGGATAAGCATGAAGGGATACCCCGAAAGTCGCACTGGAAATTGGATAAATTTCCATCAAATGAGTTCTATACAATTGTAAAAAAGGCATTTACAGAATTTAGAATAGCGTGGGAGAAAAAAGAAAGGCCAGATTTTTACTTGAATCCGGTGGATGAAGTGGATGCCACCGCGCGTGAATTTGGAGTTAAAGTTTATAAAGCGGTCAAAGAGGCCGGAATAAAGACATATATCACAAAGGAGTCAACAGATAAGGGAGCTGGGGCTTATAGCGAGTTCGTTGATGCATGGTGCTCCCAACCTTACGACGTTTCATATGAAACAGCAGTGTCCGGTGATTTTCAGTTCTGGAGCTACCCGAATCATAATGCAGGGGAAAGAAAAGATCGTCCAATTATGCTTAAAGGAGGCCGGATGACCTATGGATTTGGTTTCTGGAGGAGTGGGTTTACTGTTCTTATTCCATGGCATTGGCGGTGGATTACCTCCGATGACCAGTTTGAATACATTAGACCCAACAGCTCTCCATGCGGCATGCGTATGGATGAGGAAGGGAATATCATACCTGCGATTTATTGGGAGAGTTTCAGAGAAGGGTATGATGATCTGCGATATGTTTATACTTTGCAACAAGCCATAGAAGAGAGGCGGGGATCGGATGAATGTGTAGAACTAATAAGCGAAAGCGAGAAGTATTTGCAAGAGATTTGGTCTTCGATTAAAGTGCAGCATTTATACCTCAAATCCGACATGTGGCCTTCGGAGGAGTTTAATATGATCCGTTGGAAAATGGCCGGGTATATCTCAGCACTGTTGAAATACCCAGCTGTAGTCAGCGTTACAGCACCTTCAGTTCTGGAGAGTATTGAAAAATTGCCAACTAGTGTCAAAAGTGATGAAAAAACTCAGCTTACAAAGTTGATTTCAGAAGGAAAAATGGAGATACTCGATCTTACTGAGGATAATTATTTCAGATGGACAAATGAGGCAGGAATTGGATCAATGCAGATTATTGAATATGGTGGCATTGACAAAACTTCATCAATGAAGTTTACCATTCTTGTCGATCATGAAAAAGAAGACGATGAAAGTGGCTGGCCAAATGTGGGCATTGAGTTTGAAAAAGATATGCTGGATTTTTCATCATTCGATTATTTGTATTTTCTTGTAAATATCAGCTCAAACAGGGATAAGACCGGAGCAAAAGCCACACCTTTTAATATAGGGTTCAAAACTTTTGATGACAAAATTCAGGCAGGCGTTCAGCGAGATTTGGGCAACATACAAGGGCAATGGATTTCAGTTGCAGTCTCAATTCCTGAACTACTGAATGCATCATTCTATGATCGACAATATTGGAAAGAATTGCAATATATCAAGCTCGGAATATCCAAATGGAGGTTAAAGTATTATAAACACGGAACGGAATTGAATTTTAATTTTGGTAAGGTTTATTTATTGAAATTAAAAGAACCTGTAATAGAGGAAGTGGTAGTCCCTCGATATGTGGATATTTATCAAAAATGGATTCCGGTAGATCTTATTGGTTATGGTTTTGAAGCAGCTAAAAGAAAAGGATATAATATACAATTGACCCTAAATAATTCGGAGGGACAAAACCTTGCGTCAATGGAAACGCCTTTTTACAATGATACGTCAATCATCTTGGATATTTCTAACATAAATGAAACTGGAAAATATCAACTAAATGTGGTAATACTTAGTGAGAGTGGAGAAAAAGTGAGCAATATAGATGAGGATATTCAGATTATAAGTATCTATCTGTAGAAAAATCGTGATCTTTAAATAATTAAGAAATCAAATTTTTTTTGGTTAAGAAATTATGAAACGCAAATTCACTTATAACAAAATAAAGGATTGAAAATGAGACGGATAAAAATTAGAAAAATTGCCAAAAGGATATTGCCTTCCAATATTATGTTTTATTTAGTACTTATCCTGAATCCGGTAGTATTTGCCAGTACCGTGGAAGATGAAAAGCTGATTGCAGTAATTAATATCAATGCTGACAGTATAATAGGAAAAATAAACCCCAACGTCTATGGTCAAATGGTGGAAAACTGCGGTAATTGCCTTTATCCCGGCTTATGGGTAGGCGAAGATTCTGATATACCCAATATCCGGGGGATGCGCAAAGATGTTATCGAAAAATTCAAAACCATAAATACGCCGGTAGTACGCTGGCCAGGTGGCACACCATCTGAATACTATCACTGGATAGATGGGGTTGGACCAAAAGAAGATAGGCCTGAAACCCTATTGCCAGGGATGTGCCTTGCAGCACCAGGGGAGAAAAATCAATTTGGAACGGATGAATTTATGGATTTCTGCAAATTGATTGGAGCTGAGGCCTATATCTGTGCCAATGTAGGTACCGGCACACATGAAGAAGCGGCTAACTGGATTGAATACTGCAACCGGACAGGTAATACTCAATATGCTGCTTTGCGAAAAAAATATGGTAATGAAGAACCATTCAATGTAAAATACTGGGGTATTGGTAATGAATCTTATTTCTGGCACACGCCGGAAAGCTACTCACTGGTACTAAACCAATATGCCAAGATAATGAAAACCATGGCCGATACTTCCATATCCCTGGTTGCTGCCGGATTAAACGATCCGCACATCAAAGGGGCTGACAATTGGAATTATACGGTTCTGAAAAACGCCAATGAGTTTTTAGACTTCATATCGCTGCATGCATATTACTTTTATGATGACTATTATGATGTAGTAGCCTGCCCTTTGAAAGCCGAACCGGAAATTGACAATTTGCGAAAAATGATAAATGAATTGGTTCCGGCAGATAACAAATTAGAAATTACCATGGATGAGTGGAACATCTGGCATAAAGAGGCCAAAACCTATAATGGCCTGATGCAAAAGTGCACACTGACAGATGGCTTGTATGCAGCGGGTATGTTTCATGTATTTCATCGTAACTGTGATATTGTAACTATGGCCAATTTTTGTGATTTGGTTAACCAACTCCCAGCTATAGTAACAAATGAACAAGGTGGGCTGTATGTTAATCCCATATTTTTGGCTTTCGAACTTTACACAAATCACACAGGGACTATAGCCTTAAAATCTGAAACAAAGGTTGATACTTATCAGGCAAATGAAAAAGTGGGAGTGGATAGTGTGCCTTACCTGGATTGTTCTGTTACGCTGATTGAAGAAAACGGAAATATTGCCCTGGCTGTTATCAATCGTCATAAGGAGAATGATATTGAGGCAGAAATTAATCTTAAAAATTTTATACCAAAACAAAAAAGCAAAGTACGTTATTTGAATGCGCCGGAAGTAACAACAGCAAATGATTTTAACGAACCCGATAATGTGGTAATAAGAGAAAGTGAATTCACCAATACAAGAAAACAGTTTAATTATGTTTTCCCTGCGCATTCGATAACTATAATTGAAATAGAACAGGGTGAAATTAAAAAATAGATTAAAAAGAATGATAATGAAAAGCAATTTGTTAGTTACTTCACTGATATTGAGTTTATATCTGTTAGTAGGTTGTTCAGAAGATAGTAAAGTCGTCCAAAAGATAATCCCCTATTCCTTTAGCAATGATAGGGAAAGCACTATTTTTTCAGTTAGCTCCAACGATACCAAAATTCCTGTAACCGTTGTGCCCAATGTCGATCCCGGGCAAGCCGAGCATATTGTTGAGCAATATAAGAAGCTGCCCGAATACTGTTGGATTGAGAGTAAATATGCCACGGCGCATTACATACATTTTGCAGCCGACTCGGTTTCTGAAATTGATCTGACCATTCCTGAATCCATTGAAAAATTCACGATTTATCCTAAACGGGCTAACGTGAAGACGAAATTGGAAGATAATACACTACATCTGTCTATTAACCGGAATATTTCAAAGTATTATCTTCTGTCAATCAATGAATTGCCGATGTTTGTGATTTTGACGGAGTCGATGGGAGATAATAGTCCGGATGCAAAAAGTGGGGATGTTATATCTCTCAAGTCATTTATGGATACTGAAGAGCCACTTTCTGACTATTCCGGGGTTTTCGATAAAGCACTTGCCGCAGTTAACGGAACCGGAAAGACATTGTTTGTTCCGGCAGGAGAGTACCTGACCGATGCAATTGTAATAAATGGATATAGCGATTTTAATATCTACCTGGAATCAGGCTCCTTAATAAAAACAAAGATTAGTCCTCCGGGCGAGAATATCATGAACGCAGGTATTTTAATTAAAAACAGCAAAAACATTCGTATTTATGGTAATGGATGTCTGGACCATCAGGCGTATGAAAATTTCCATGATGGAATTAACGATTATCATCATGGTTTCCCAGGTTATGATTTCTATTTCAAATTTGAGGATATTCCTAAAAATTCAATTTATCTGCAATCTCCACTTTTATTAATGTATTCTCAAAATATTACAGTTGAGGGGCTTCTAATACGCAACGGAAGAAACTACAATGTAAATTCCAGGCATTGCGATAATATCACTATCAGAAATGTGAAGGTAATCACACCTGCAGGAAGTGTGCCCGAAAATACGGACGGTATAAATATTGGTAGTTACAGAAACTTCCATATTGAAAACAGTTTTGTCTATTGCAATGATGATTGCTTTTCGATGGGGCACACATTAATGCCTTATGATAACAGATCTGAGCAAAACCTGGTTATTAAAAACTTTATGGGTTGGAACCCCCGGGCTAATGCTATCAGGCTGGGATGGGCAAAAAAATCACATAACGGAGATATGCTTTTTCAAAATTGTGATTTTGCCGGTATGGACGATTGTGCTATGCAACTTCACAAACATACTTCAACAGGTGAAGAACCCGCTGATTCATTATGCTATGGAACAGTACGTTTTGAGAACTGTACATTTGACGATGTTGAAAAGCACACAATGCCCCTGCTGGAAGTACAGAATATATGTATGGAAAGCTTTGAATTTGTAAATGTGACTTTTGATGTAAAACCGAAAATTAAAGCAAGGGTCTATGGTGATGAAGAAAAAAAAATAGGCACGTTACTTATTGATAACATGACTATTGGAGGGAAAAAGGTCACTAAAGAAAATTTTGATTTTGAAACAAAAAATATAAGGAAAATTATTATCAGATAGATAGTTGTTGTTTGAGAATTAATTGAATTATAAAAATATTTATTCAAATGAGATATATAATAATTTTCACTTTTAAGTTTCAGTTGGCTATGCCTATACTGTTTTTGATTATATGGTTTCTAACTCCCGTATCTGCTCAGGAAATCGATGAGATATCAGCACTTAAGAAATCCCCGATAATATTCATCAATCCATATATAGAGAATGGCTCAAGGTTCAACTGGAAGGTTGGAAAAGATGGGGACTTATGGACAGATACGAAATTGAATCGCTGGTTTATGAGCTTCATTCCAACTGGTTAGAAGGGTTACAAAAAAGACCTTTGTCAGAAGATTGGTGTTTGCTTGGACAGCAATTGACCAAAGTATTTCATATGTATTTTAAAGAGATTCAAAAATGAAAAAAATTGTAATTATTTATCTTGGCAGCCTTTTTTTGATATGGACAATTAGTTGCGCTCAGCCCCTAAAAGTAGGGATAATTTCAGCTTGTGAAGAATATGATTCCGATGGCAGTATGAGATTACTCCAGGATCAGTTAGAAGCCAATTACGATGTAAAGATATTTTGGATGCAAGGTGGTGATGATAGAATTTCCAATGACCTTTCGGAAGGATTTGATGAATGGCTATACGATGCCGTATTACCCCATAGTTTAAAAAATATTGAATATCTGGACTCCATAGATGTTCTGTTGCTTTTTTCGCGTCGGCTTATCCTTTCTGAAGAAAAAATGGAGAAAATTAAAGCATTTACTAAATCAGGGGTTCCGATTGTAGGTATTAGAAATGCTACAGCAGCATTTCTTCTTTGGCTCGATTTTGCCCCAACAGTTTTAGGTGGTGAATATTTTGATCATTATAAACCCATGAGTCTTAAATTTGAATTTAATGTTGTTCCCGAAGAAATTGAAAATACAACTGTAAAAGGTTTTGAACCATGGATTTCTCACAATTTATATAAGCATAAAAACCTGGGCCCCAACACAGAATTGATTATGGAGGGAAATTTATTAAATGGGGAAGGTGATACCGAAGCTGTAGCTTGGACAAATGTATATAATGATACCAGAATGTTCTATATCTCGCTGGGGACTCCGGTTGATTTTGCAAAGGAAGATTTTAGACAACTTTTGATCAATGCCATTGATTGGACAACTGAGGGAGCTTTGAAAAGTAAGGATATCAATAAATAATCCGTGTGAAAGTTATATTCAAATACTTAAATCATGAAAACAAAATTCGGGCAGACGTTCAGAGAGATTTCGGTGATATTCAGAGGGAATGGATTTCAGAAGTAGTATCAATTTCAGAACTTTTAAAGGCGTCATTCTACGACAAAGGATATTGGAAGAAATTGCAATCTATCAACCTTGGAATATCAAATGACTGCCCAACTTAGTAAAGTAGAATTAACAAACCTTCATAAAATGAAACGAAGATCAATCTTAAAAGCTACAGGACTTATCGGTTTAATGTCAGGAATTGGATGGAAAACTTCCATAGCTCGTATTCCACCGCATAACTGGAGCAACTATGATTTTGGAGCGCCTCCGAAAATAACTGACAGGCTATATCAAGGACCTTTTTCTGCTTATGGGCCTGATGCTACCGCTCCGGGAGCTGAAGTAATTATGGCTACCACTCCATCAAAATTAGCAGTTTCAAATTATGGGATGGGCATGGTTACCTATATTTGCGATGAAGTTGGCCCTCCAAAAATTGATGGCGAAACACTAAAAGAATCAATTGAAAAACTCGCCCAATTTCCGCTCGGAAATATACTGTATTTACGTGTTGACTGGCGGGATATTCAAAAGCAACCGGGCAGACTGGATTTCCCTGATCATTGGAAGATTACTTTTGAAATGGCCCAAAAGTATAAAAAGAGGGTGGGGTTAAGGATTCAACTAATGAGTCCGGTAATTGAAAGTCATTCTGTTCCCGATTTTCTTAAAGATAAAATACCATTTGTTAAACTTGGAACCACCAAAGAGATCGGCATTCCAAATAAAGTGCATTATTCACCAAGGTATGATCATCCTAAGTTTATCGCTGCCTTCAAGGAATTGGATAACCTTTTATCTCAGGCATATAATGGACATAATTTAGTAGAGTTTATAGATACCTACATGTATGGCTTTTGGGGCGAGGGACATACATGGCCATTCGAAGGGAATATATTTCCTGATTATCACACCGCTGAAAAGACCTCTATATTGCTATTTGAGCACCAGGCAAAAAATTGGGACAAAACCCCATTGCTTACAAACACTCAGCCAGATTATAGTCACGTTGGTAATTCTGAGGTACTCGATCGCACAATTCGAACTCATAATTGGCTAAGAACGGATACAATTTTTATTGAGAATGAGCAAATTGAAGCGCTTAGTAACAGGCCACCCTGGATTGGAGCGCTGGTTGAAAACGGGATTTCAAATGGTTCCGCCAATTCGTTGCGCCTGAATGAAGGCCTTACTCATTCAGATAATATAATATATCATGCGAAAGACGTTGGTGCCAATTACTTTTCGTTGTGGAATTGGCATCAAATTTCTGCTGATGGATTGATGAATTATTACCGGCAATTCCCTGATGCACTCAATGATTTATCTACATCAATCGGGTATCGCGTGAGACCTTCATGGATATGGATTTATGAAAGTGAAGGTTATCAAAATTTAATATTTGGATTGATAAATGATGGAATATCAGCTGTTCCTGGAGCATTAAGGATATTTTTAAAAAATGAAAAGAATAACGCTCAATGGGGTGGAAGTATAGATCCGGGGTTTCCACTACCCGGAAAAGTGAGACAGGTTCAAATAACTCTTCCAAAAAATACGGGATGGGAAGGATTAAAACTTTATGCTGAATTAGAGGTAAAAAGCAAACGATATTCCGTAACCTGGGCTTGCAGCCAGAAATTAAATTCAGACGGATCGCTTACACTTCGAAGAAATATTTAACTGAATTGTACAACAATGATCATGGGTAAAAAAGTAAATCAATATTTAAAAATAGGAAAATATAAATCGCCGCTTATATTATTTGGTGTAATAATGTGCTTCACATTATTCTTAAGCCTGAAATCAACAAGAAACCACGCTGAGAAAAACTCATCAAATGATCAACCGGAAACACTTTCCGGCACAAAGCCACTAACCTGGGAAGGTGATTTTTCGAAGAAAATGCTTGATGGTGCTCACGCATATATCGAAAGAAAAATTGATGAATCACTAATAACCCGGCAAAAATTCTGGAAAAGGGACTTATCGTCAAAAGAAGCTTACGAGAAATCCATAGAACCGAACAGAGCGCGATTTATAAAATACATAGGAGCAGTTGACCAAAGAGTCCCTCCGGTTCTACAGCGAATAAGAGAAGATTCAAATCCGGAAAAGGTCGCAGAGACAGATAAATATAGTGTGTATCAGGTTCGCTGGTCAGTACTTGAAAATGTCTTTGGCGAAGGACTTATGCTTGTGCCGAAAACAAAACCGATTGGATATATAGTAGCCATCCCGGATGCGGACAACACACCTGAACAACTGACCGGATTGAAAAAAGGAATACCTCCTGAATCTCAATATGCACGGCAACTTGCCGAAAATGGATTTCAGGTCATCGTGCCGGTATTGATAAACCGTTCGTATGAATTTTCAGGTTATGAATATGAAACGCACCGGGAATGGATTTACCGTCAGGCTTATCAAATGGGCAGACATATTATCGGATATGAAGTCCAAAAGGTATTGGCTGCAGTGGATTGGTTTAAAAAATCATCTGGGAAAAATGCCAAAATAGGCGTTGTAGGTTATGGAGAAGGCGGATTAATCGCATTTTATTCTGCCGCCATTGACATACGCATTGATGCTTCGCTTATCAGTGGATATTTCCAGTCACGGCAGAAGGTTTGGGATGAACCGATATATCGCAATGTGTGGGCGCTTCTACAGGAATTCGGTGATGCCGAAATTGCCACATTAATTGCTCCAAGGTCCCTTATAATTGAATATACTAAAGTTCTGGAAGTTATCGATCAGCCTGATATCCTAAAACAGGAACCAATGAATTTGGGTGGATTTATAGTCGATGGCTATAAAGGCAAATTGCAAACACCATCATTTAATTCTGTAAATGCAGAATTCAAGCGCATTGACAAGCTGATAAAACCATCCTTTCAATCTAGATATCTAGTCAGAAATGAAAATGACAGTCCTATAGAACCCGGCTCTGAAAAAGCACTGCAACTCTTTGCTGAAAAACTCGGAGGCAAATCATCGCTGACCTTCTCATCAGGTACGCCGATTGATAAGCGCAAAACTTTTAATTATTCTGAAAGGCAAAAAAGGCAGTTGAAAGAACTTGAAAACCATGTACAGTCACTCATTAAAAATTCTTCTTACGTAAGAGATGAGTTTTTCCTGTATAAAGTAATGCCGGAATTGGCAGACAAACCTTGGAGCACAGCACTTAGGCACAAAACATATGCTCCAGATAAATTTATCAAACAACTTCCGGAATATCGAAAATATTTATGGGAAGAAGTATTGGGTAAATTCGATGACGCATATCTTCCGGTGA
>CAYREN010000022.1:0-24089 GCA_964423255.1 uncultured Roseivirgaceae bacterium
CATATTCACTAAAAGAAATGCAAAAGTAGGTAATTATAGTAAAATATAGATCACAAGTTGATTTTTAAGCAGGGATCGCCTTTAAAACTATTTAGTCATGCTGAATGTATTTCAGCATCTATTGATTAATTATACAGATCCTGTACCAAGCCCATGATGACTCTAAGCAAGGAACTGAAATTATTATAGTTTTAAAGGCGATTTTCCTGGATTTTAACATGCATTCTGCAACAAAATAATAAGGCACATTATAAATCAAAAACTCTGGGGGATTTAACAGTAATTCGAAATTTCTTGAGGAATGAATTCTGCTAATTAATGATAAAGTATGTGCGCTCTCAACAATTAACTACTTTTTACTTTGTCCTCAACGACCAAAAAAAATGGAGTAACTGATATTCAACTTCATTATTTTATGCTTTCCTGACTGTCATTCTCCATTTCCCTGTTGGTGTTGTTTACTACATATCGGGGCAGCATAAAAAGCAATATTGAAAATGCAATGATAAAAAGTAATAGTAGAAGTCTGGATTTTATCACTATTATCTTGCCTCAATTAAATTATGAAAATCTGTTTGCTCAGTTACTTAACTTTCGGGCTGTTTTTTATCTTTTCTACAAAGACCTTGGATGGCTTAAAGCTTGGTACAAAATGCTCGTCAATAACAATAGCAGTATTTTTTGAAATATTCCTAGCAACCTTTTTAGCTCTTTTTTTATTTACAAAACTGCCAAAACCTCTGACATAAATATTTTCTCCTGATGCCATAGAATTTTTCACCACGCTAAAAAAAGCTTCAACTGTTATTTGAACGTCAGCTTTATCGATTCCTGTTTGGTCGGCAATTTTTGTTATAACTTCTGCTTTAGTCACTTTATTTGTCTTTTAATTATGTAACAACCTCTAATACAATTATTTTGAGGCACAAATTTAAATGCTCAACCGACAATTAAAAAAGAAAACAGCAAAAATATCTGACACTGAGTAAATTATAGTAAGTCTTGAAAAAAAATAATATAGCAAATGTGCTTATCGCCTGGTACAATTCCAGAAAGCGCGACTTACCTTGGCGACGCACTCACGACCCCTATAAAATTTGGCTATCAGAAATTATTCTTCAGCAAACAAGAGTTGATCAGGGCACTCCATACTATTTAAATTTCGTAGAAAAATATCCAACCGTTTCTCACCTTGCAGCAGCACCTATCCATGAGATATTAAGAACATGGCAAGGACTGGGATATTATAGCAGAGCGCGAAACCTGCATAAGTGTGCCATTGCTATTGTAAATACTTATAATGGTAAATTTCCATCAGATCGACAAGAGCTTGCCAAATTACCAGGGATAGGTCCTTATACCTCAGCGGCAATTGCATCCCTGGCTTTTGGAAAAAAGGAAGCAGTTATTGATGGTAATGTGATAAGAGTAATTTCAAGATTGTATGGGATTGAAGATGATATAGGCGAAAGAAAAACTTTAATTCAAATACAAAAAATTGTCGATGACCTTATTCCTTCAGACAGGCCAGATATATTTAATCAAGCCATAATGGAATTTGGAGCACTTCACTGCAAACCGAAAAATCCATTGTGCCAATCATGCGAATTTCTTGAATTTTGTACGGCTAAGAAAAAAGAAATTCAAAAATTGATTCCATTTAAAGCAAAAAAAATAAAAATAAGAAAAAGGTATCTACACTATTTGATCATAGAATTCAATGGTAAAATCTTATTACGAGAAAGAATTGAAAATGATATTTGGAAAGGGTTATTTGAGTTTTTACTCATCGAGGTTGATACAGAAAAAAATTTCGATCAACTTCCGCTTTCAGAAATAATGTCCCAAAATTCACGTGAATGGGAAATTGTAGATGAATCAATTATTTATAACCATCAATTGACCCATCAAAAAATCGTTAGTAAATTTTATAGGATAAAGATGTCCAAAAAATTTAGGTTTAATTCAATGGATTGGCAAGGATATAAACTATATTCAAAAGAAGAAATAGAGCAATTACCAAAGTCTATTCTTATTGTAAAATATTTGAAGGAAAAATATATTGATTAGTTCTAAAAACATTTCTAATATTGTGAATTAAAAGAAAACTATGGCTGGAGTAAATAAGGTGATTTTAATTGGTAATCTGGGTTCTGATCCGGAAGTAAGACATTTGAGCAATGGTGCGGTTGTTGCAAATTTTAATATTGCAACATCTGAATCTTATACAAATAAAAATGGTGAGCGCGTCACACAAACAGAATGGCATAGAATAGAGCTATGGGAAGGTCTGGCAAAAGTTGCTGAACAATACTTAAAAAAAGGTCAGTCTGTATATATTGAAGGTAGAATAAAAACCGAAAACTGGCAGGACAAAGATGGAAACAATCGTACCACTACAAGAATCCGGGGTAATAATATGACCATGCTTGGTGGTAGAACCGATTCATCTGCAAATGCCAGCCCTCAAAATCAGCCTGCGACAGAAGCTGTACCTCAGGCAGTTACTCCAACTAATGAAGCGGAGGCATCTGCGCCGGCGGCCGAAGAAAGTGATGATTTGCCATTTTAAAAAATAAATAATAACTGAATATTGGAAATTAACATCGATGATCCTGACCCTGGTTCCCAGATCATTTTAATAGTTTTGCAAAATACTCCAGAACTGTTTTATATAATCAATGGAATTATATTGGTTTTGCTATTGCTCCTTTCTGGGATAGTATCTGGTTCGGAAGTTGCTTTTTTCTCCCTTGGCCCAAAGGAAATCCAACAGTTAAAAGAAGGCAATAAAGTCGAACAACGCATTTTTGACCTCATTTCTCAACCTAAGAGATTATTGGCTACAATCCTGATATTAAATAACTTCATCAATATTACTTTCGTCACCCTTTCGACAATCGTTACCTGGAGGATTACCGGCACTAATAGTGCTGAAGGAAAAGTTGTTGTAGCTCTAACAGCAATAATTACTTTTATAATTGTCTATCTTGGAGAAGTTGTACCTAAAATTTATGCCAATCAAAAAAGCATAGGATTTGCAAAAATGACTGTCCCTTTCATCAATTTTTCATTTATGTTTTTTAAACCTGTTTCATGGGTTTTGACAAATATCTCCTCGATTTTTGAAAGCAAAAAAAAGAAGAAGACAAACGAAATTTCTGCTGAACAGCTAAATCAAGCTTTGGAGCTTACTACCAATGAAGAGACCACAGAAGAGGAAAAAGGAATTTTAAAAGGAATCGTAAACTTTGGCCAGTTAAATGTAAAGCAAGTAATGAGGTCAAGAGTTGATATTACTATGCTGGATATCACACTGAATTTTATGGAATTGGTCAATAAAATTAACTCTTGTGGGTACTCAAGAATACCAATATTTAAGGAATCAATAGATAATATTGAAGGTATTTTGTACAGTAAAGATCTTCTACCCCACATTCATAAAAAGGAAAACTTTGATTGGAAGAAACTTATCAGGACGCCATTCTTTATCCCAGAAACAAAAAAAATTGACACGTTACTTAAAGACTTCCAGGCGAAGCATGTACACATGGCAATTGTGGTTGATGAATATGGCGGCACATCAGGGTTGGTAACGCTGGAAGATGTAATGGAAGAAATTTTTGGAGAAATACAGGATGAGTCTGATGTCGATGAAACAATCTATAAAAAGATTGATAATCACACTTATGTTTTCGAAGGAAAAACTACACTTATAGATTTTTGCAAAATCACAGAGCAGGATCCTACAGTTTTTGAAAAAGTAAAAGGAGAAAATGAATCACTGGGGGGGTTGATTCTTGAATTGCAGCGAAAGCTTCCGAACATTGGTGAGGTGATCACCTTCGAAAATTATGAATTCAAGATTGTAGCTGTAGATCAAAAAAGAATCAAGAGTATAAAGGTTGTTATCAATTAAATATTGCTAAAAACCCATAGTGTAGGGATAACACAGTAGAAAAATATTAAGTTTTGCGAAGTTATAAATACATGAATAAATATGTAATAATGATATTGGTTGGGCTATTTTCAATAGTTGCATGCAGGACAGACTATATGCCAAAACCCAAAGGATTCAACAGAATTCTTCTTCCGGTAAATGAGTATTATGTATTATCAGACTCTTTCCCTTACCAATTTGAGTATTCAAAACATGCAAAAATATTGAATGATTCGAGCTGGATTGCCGAACCATATTGGATAGATATATTTTATCCGGACTTTGAGGCTTCAATTCAAGTATCTTATAAACCCGTAATGCACAGCGAAAAATTGTTGAGGGAATATATGGCAACTGCTTATAAATTGACATCAAAGCATCAGGTGAAAGCTTATGCAATCGATGAGGCAGTAGTGGTGACAAAAACGAACAAAACTGTGGTGTTAGCAGAATTATCGGGCGAAGTGCCAAGTCAATATCAATTTTTTACCACAGACTCGGTAAATCATTTTTTACGAGGTGCACTATATTTTAATACTGCCACACAAAATGATTCTCTTGCGCCAGTAATAGATTTTGTTCGTGACGATATCATTCATTTATTAAATACACTCCATTGGAAGGAGGATAATCAAATTAATAAAAAGTAATGGCAAGGTTCTTTGACACCAGGATAGAATTTCTGCAAGGTGTTGGCCCAAACAAAGCAGAATTGCTGAACAAAGAACTGCAAATATTTACCTTTGGAGATCTCATACAACATTATCCATTCCGATATGAAGATCGGACTAAATTTCATCAGATAAAGGAAATCAACCAATCAATGACTTACATTCAACTTAAAGGAAAAATTCTCCGGGTTGAAATGATAGGTCATGAAAGAAGAAAAAGGCTAGTTGCTTATTTTTCTGATGGCACTGGAGAAATTGAGTTGGTCTGGTTCAAAGGGGCTCAATGGATGATGAATAAACTGAAGGTAGGCATTGGATATATAATTTTTGGGAAACCTTCAGTTTTTAACAGAAAATTTAATATCGCCCATCCAGAAATAGAACCAGTAACAGAGGAAGGTGAAAGTCCGGCTTTTCTTCAACCAGTGTATCCTTCCACCGAAAAATTAAGAGTACGATATCTGGACAGCAAAGGCATTTCGAAGCTGCAAAAAACTTTACTTACCGCTGCCAAGCAACACATCAGAGAAAGTCTTTCTATCCAAATTCGAAATCAATATAAACTGATCAATAAAAAAGACGCCCAGGGAAACATTCACTTTCCCAAAGATCAGGAGGCGCTTCGAAAAGCTCAGTTTCGCTTAAAATTTGAAGAGTTTTTCTATTTGCAATTAAGATTGATCAAACTGAAATTGACCAGGGTAGAAAAATTTAAAGGACAAATTTTCAGTTCGACAGAAATCCTCAAAGATTTTTATAACAATCACTTACCATTTGAACTGACCAATGCGCAAAAAAAAGTC
This sequence comes from uncultured Roseivirgaceae bacterium, assembly GCA_964423255.1. Classification (GTDB taxonomy): domain Bacteria; phylum Bacteroidota; class Bacteroidia; order Cytophagales; family Cyclobacteriaceae; genus JAAUQL01. Next base: position 5,415 of record CAYREN010000022.1, read on the forward strand.
ATTAGGGAAATATATCATGATTTGAAATCCGGAAAACAAATGAACCGGCTTATCCAGGGTGATGTTGGAAGTGGGAAAACAATAGTCTCGTTTATTTGTATGTTGGTAGTAATTGGCAATGGAGCACAAACCGCATTAATGGCACCTACGGAAATATTAGCTGATCAACATCTCAAGGGACTAAAGCCTTTTGCTGATGAATTGGGAATTGACATGGCAATTTTAAAAGGTTCTACAAAGAAGAGCGAACGCAAGATTATTTCAGAAAAACTTGAAGACGGCACCCTCAAAATATTAATTGGGACTCATGCCTTGATAGAAGATGCGGTTCAGTTTAATAACCTCGGCTTGGCCATTGTTGATGAGCAGCAAAGGTTTGGCGTTGCTCAACGATCAAAATTATGGCAAAAAAACAAGTCTTATTTGCCTCACATTCTTGTGATGACTGCAACGCCTATTCCCCGCACTTTGGCCATGACACTTTATGGAGATCTGGATATATCCATTATTGACGAATTACCTGCTGGCAGAAAGGAAATAAAAACCACCCATAAATATGACACCAGTCGCCTTGAAGTATTTGGCTTTATCCGTAAGCAAATTGCCTTGGGACGGCAAGTGTATATTGTGTATCCACTAATTGAAGAATCAGAAAAGCTTGACTTGAAACACCTGACTGATGGATATGAAGCCATTAATCGTGCGTTTCCTGAATATCATACTGGGATTCTTCATGGAAAAATGAAATCAAAAGCCAAGGAATTTGAGATGCAGCGTTTCGTTAAAAAAGAAACGCAAATTATGGTAGCTACGACAGTAATTGAGGTGGGAGTCAATGTACCTAATGCAACTATTATGGTTATTGAAAATGCAGAAAGATTTGGACTTGCTCAACTTCATCAATTGCGTGGAAGAGTTGGCAGGGGAGCAGATCAATCATATTGTATTTTAATGACTAATTTTAAATTGACAAGGGAGAGCCGTCAGAGAATAAATATCATGGTTGGAACTAATAATGGTTTTGATATCGCTGAAGCAGATCTCAAGCTGCGTGGCCCTGGAGATATTATGGGAACTCAACAAAGTGGTATTCTCGATTTATTGATAGCAGATCTGGGTAAAGATTCAAATATATTAGAAATTGCCAGGCAGGCAGCCAAGGAAGTTTTACAGGATGACCCCAACTTGGAAAAAGAGCATAATTTGTTGATAAAACAACAGGTGAAAAGCCAAAGGAGATCCTCTCTCAATTGGAGTAGAATTAGTTAATGCAAATTTTCAATTGTGAATTCAGAATTAATTTAAAATAGCTTTTTGATAAAAGGATTGTGAGGTAAATAAAAATTAAGAAACAATAATAAATTGTTCGTACTAAATAATTACTTTGGGTATCGAAATAGAGTAACCTATGAAAAATTACATAAAAGAAGACGATCCGTTTATTGTGCCAACCGTAGACATGAAATTGATTGAGGAGCATTTTGGCAATGCCAGCAATAAATATGATAAATGTAGCATTGCAAAAATGGAGGTGCCGCCTAGATGGAAAGAACCAATGCAAACTCCAGAGTTTGATGAATTTACATTGATGATAAAAGGGAAAAAGCTAATCAACATAGATGGAGAAAACATTGTTATAGAAGCTGGTCAGACTATATTAGTCAAAAAAGGAGCGCGCGTTCAGTATTCCAACCCCTATGATTACCCGGCAGTTTACTGGTCTGTTTGCCTGCCTCCATTTTCTCTTGATACCGTTCATAGGGAAAAATAGGTATTCATTTATTCTTTTCTGTTTATTGTAATTATCATGATTATCATCATGAATTGATGAATTAAATTAATACGATTTATGTGACTAAAAACTAATTGAGTAAATTTGCGGCGAAATTTAATAAAAATAAAAAAATGAGAAATAAAATTGTTGCTGGAAATTGGAAGATGAATAATACGCTTGAAGAAGGCCTGAGTCTTGCTTCAGAGATAGTTAATATAGTAGCAGATGAATTGAAAGATGATGTAAAAATGATTTTATGTACACCATTTATTCATTTGAGCAACGTTTCTAAAATTATAGGTGATGCAGAAAAAGTAAGCCTTGGAGCACAAAACTGTAATGACAACCTCAAAGGTGCCTATACCGGCGAAACTTCTGTTGATATGTTGAAGTCAGTAGGTGTAGAATATGTAATACTAGGTCATAGTGAACGTAGAGCATATTTTGGTGAGTCGAATGAATTTTTAGCCAAAAAAGTAAAGACCGTTTTGGAAGCTGGCCTCACTCCAATTTTTTGTTGTGGCGAGTCATTAGAAATAAGAGAATCAGAAGCACATTTTGATTTTGTAACTCGACAACTTACTGAAGGTTTATTTCATTTATCAGCTGAGGAAATTAAAAAGCTTGTGATTGCCTACGAACCCATTTGGGCAATAGGAACCGGTGTTACTGCATCAAAGGAGCAAGCGCAGGAAATGCACAATAATTTAAGAGCGCATCTGGCTGGAAAATATGGTAGTGAAGTTTCAGAAAGCATTTCCATTCTTTATGGCGGCAGTTGCAACCCAAAAAATGCATCTGATCTTTTTGCACAAAAAGATATTGATGGAGGCTTGATTGGTGGGGCATCATTGAAGTCGAGAGATTTTGTTGCTATTGGTAAATCGTACTAATATAATATGACATTGAACTTTATAAGGAGAATTGCCCTGATATTGATATTTATTATCATGGGCAATTCTCCTTCTGTATTTAGCGCTCAAGTCAATTATTGCAAACTCTTTGGATCTGTCTATATCGAAAAAAATCCCTTCTTAGCCGACTTCAGAGTTTATGAAGAAGATTCTGAAGCTTTCTGTGATCTAAAAGTATTTGAAGTAGAAAGTCGGGTTTATGCAGATAAAGAAGGATTATGGCATTTTACAGATACCAAAGCATTTGCAGATTTTTCAATTTACTTTGAACCAAAAAAAGGCTTAGCAGATTTTTCAATTTATTTAATGGATGTAGAATCCTTTGCCGGTTGCAACGATTAATTATGGGCCGATATTTAAAAATTTCCATCCCATGCAACGTAGATGTCACTGATCTCCTTATTGCAGAATTATCCTTAATGAAATTTGACTCATTCCAGGAAAATGTAATAGGGTTTGATGCATTTATTATCGAAGAATTATTTGATAATAAATTATTGTCGGCCATACTGGATAAATATGGAATTACTACAACATTTAAGATTGAAAAGTTAGAAGATGTTAATTGGAATGAAAAGTGGGAGAAGAATTTTGAGCCCGTAATTATTGGTGAAAAACTACAGATACGAGCGACATTCCATAAACTCAGGAAAAATATTAGGTACGATATCATCATCAATCCAAAGATGTCATTTGGCACCGGTCACCATGAAACTACAAACCTTATAGTTTCTGAACAGCTGAAAATAAATCACATTGATAAAAGCATTTTAGATGTGGGCACCGGGACTGGAATATTAGCTATAATCGCTTATAAATTAGGAGCAAAATCAATTGTTGCCACCGATACAGACAAATGGTGTATAGAAAACAGCAAAGAAAATATTGAAATGAATCAAGTCAAGAATATTGAAATTCTACAAGGAACTATTGACAATCTTACATTGCCAGAACAATTTGATGTAATCTACGCCAACATAAATAAAAATGTGCTTATGGAAGAATTACCATTTTATGCTAAACTGCTGGCTGAAAATGGAATAATTGTATTGAGCGGCTTTTATTCAGACGATGTAGATGATTTAATGAAAAAAGTGGTCGATTGTAATCTTACCCTTGCACATACTGAAGAGCTAAATAACTGGGCAATAATGAGGTTGATACCTTCTCAAGTATAATTGCGCCTCCCATTTTTACGTTATTATCGAAGAAAACTTATACGGTTGATTTTTATCATATTCTGAAATAAAGTAGTTGTACAATTATTGCTAAATTGTGAACTTTTCAAAAAGTGTTGTGTTAAAAAGAATATTAAACCTTTTCCTATTTACGTTTATTGTACATGTGGCAATGGGTCAATATGTTACTCTGAATGATTCAATTACAACTTTCGGAACTCAGATCGCTACATTATTGGAACACACAAATAACAAGGAAGCTGGTGCTATTGGCCAGGATTTTAATACTATTTGGTTCAGCTCATTTTCCAGTCAACAACAAACAAATATCATTGATATAGCTTTGAGACTGCAAGCCAGAAAGTTTCCAAATATTCCATATCAAAGAGATTTTTTTGGAGCATTAGCTTCAGGTGTAAATCTCGTCGGATTATCAGGCATAAAAATGGATAATTTTCTAAATATGCTCTCTCAATCTCTCTCGAAAAGTACAGCAAGAAATTTTTCCAGAGAGCTGGTAAATTTGAGAATTTTCTTTGAACACGAAGCGCTTCACTATTCTAACTACAACAAACTTTACGTATTAAATTCGGATTTTGATTTTGAATTTATTGAGGCCTTTGAGCCGCAATCTTATGAAGAAATCATTGTAGAACAAACACAAGATGAAGAGGACGAATCAAGTGAAGACGGTTGGGGCGATGATACGAGTGATGGTTGGGGAGATAGTGATGATTCATGGGGAGATGATTCTGACGGTTGGGGGGATGAAAATTTGATAACAGAAAAAGAATCTGAAAGTTGGGCAACTGAAGAAGAAGATGGAGAGGTTGTTGATCCAATATTGTCATTCGAAGAAAGCGCATTGGCTATCGATCTTCCCGAGCGAGAAGGTGCAATGATTACTTTTAGCCAGGTGGATTTAATTTTTACGACCAATTATGATTCTTCTGCGCTTTACTCCACTAATGGATCCTTTTTGTTAGATAAGTATTTATTTGTAGGCGAAGGAGGAAAATTTGACTGGACAGGAGCAGGTAAAGACCCTGACGAAATATATGTCAATCTCGAAAAGTATAGTTTTAATACGCGAAACCCTTATTTAGAGGCCGTAAATGCAAAACTTAATTACAGTGAAAAAATTAACAAGATAGCCACCGGGTATTTTGAGTTTAAAAGCGTAAAACATGACAGTGTAGGTGACGCAAAATTTCCACGTTTTATTTCATATGGAAATGACATAAGAATAGAAAATTTGGGAGATAAGCATCTCGTTTTTATTGGCGGAATTACTCTGGAAGGAGGCAGATTAATTGGAGCTTCTGCTTATGGAAAAGAGTCAAAAATGGAATTTGTAAATGAAGAAGGTAAAAAATTCCAAACGTACTCAAAACTATTCAATTTCAAGGATTCTATCATTACCTCGTACAATTCTAAAGTCACCATATATCACGGTAGAGATTCTATAACGCACCCCTCCGTTAAAACTCGTTTTTATACAAATGAAAAAAGATTTGTAGTGATAAAAGATAAGAACGGCTTTAGTGTCAGGCCCTTCAATGCTTCATATTATAATATGAGTATCGAAGCAGATATGATCAACTGGGATTTGAACAGCGACAGCATGAACATATCCATTCTCAATGCAAAAAGCCTTTTGCCTGCTTACTTCAAATCTGGAGAATATTATGACTTTGAGGAAATAAAAGAACTTACAGGAGTATATAATTTCAATCCGCTATTGGTAGTTTATAGCTATGGTACAAAAAGAAAAACGCGCGAATTTTATGTATCAGATCTTATTGATGATTTAAAGATAAATGAGAAAGCATTGAGAGGAGCCATGTTGCATTTGATGTATCTCGACTTTATTGAATACGATGACATTGGAGGTAGAATTTATATCAAAGATAAAGCGATACATTTTGTGCGCTCCAAAAATAATAAGAAGGATTATGACGATTTGATGATTCCCTCTTTATCAACCAATAAGCCAAATGCCACATTGCATCTCGAAACTAACGAACTAACTGTGAGGGGTATAAATAAATTTTTCATTAGTGAAATTCTGGATGTATATATTTTCCCCAAGGACAATGAAATTAAACTTTTAAAAAACAGAGATTTTAAATTTGATGGCCAAATATTTGCTGGCAACTTCGAGTTTGCCGGCAGAAACTTTACTTTTCGATATGACAGTTTTCTGGTGGATTTACAAAATATCGATTCTGTAAAGTTTTATATCGACGGTGATGGTCAATATGAGAAAAAACAAGTTGATAATAAACTTGTTTCTCTAGAGCTTCATGAAAACGATATAAAAGATCTAACTGCTGATAATAGCACAAGTGGAACACTTTTTATTAACATGCCTAAAAATAAATCCGGCAGAAAGATTTTCCCACAATATCCAAAATTTGATGCCTCTAGTGGCGCTATAGTATATTTTGATACTGAGGAAACGCTTGGAGGTGCATACGATAAATCGGTCTATTTTATTGTTCCGCCATTTGGTATTGATAGCCTTAGCAGTAGTGATCCATCTACAATTGGCTTTAATGGAACATTTGTAACAGGAGGAATACTTCCCGAATTCAAAGAAAAGTTAAAAATTATGCCAGACAACTCCTTGGGTTTTGAACACATTATACCACAAGATGGATTTGAATTATATGGTGGTGCAGCTAAGATATACAATCAAGTACAGTTGGATAAAAACGGACTAACCGGAAGCGGGAAAATAGATTATTTAACCAGTTCATCAAACTCCGATAATTACGTTTTTTACCTCGATTCTGTGGTAGCAAAAGGCACTAATTTCGAAATAGAAGAAGGAGAGTTCAATGGCGTCTCATTCCCTAAAATATATGCTGATAATTATGATATGAAATGGATGCCACATGAAGATCATATGATCATCAGGAATCAAATGGATAGTTTTCAGTTGTATGATAATTCTGCTACACTAAGTGGTTTTATAGATTTAAAATCAAATGGCGTTCATGGTGGAGGAACCATGACAACCAGAGGTTTTGAGACCAAATCCGAAGAATTTACGTTTACTGAATCCAACTTGAAGGCTAAACATTCTTTCTTTGAATTGGCTTCTATTAATCCTGAAAAACCATTAATCACAGGTGATGATATTAGATTGGAATTTGATTTCAATCGTGATGTTGCCGATATCAGCCCCGAAATTGAAGGAATGGCAGCAATTGATTTCCCTTATGCACAATTTAAAACTTCCATTTCTAATGCCCAATGGAATCTGCAAGAGCAAAAAGTATATATGACTAAGCCGACTGATGTTGATATTGAAAATTCATATTTCTATACAACAAGAGAAGAGCTGGATTCGTTGGCTTTTAATGCAGAAGCCGCAGAATATGATATTGTAAAAAATGAGTTAAAAGTATCTGGAATACCATATATCATTGTTGCTGATGCGATGATCACTCCCGAAAATAATGAAGTACTCATTTTAGAAAATGCACAAATTGGAGAATTGTACAATACTTCCATTGTAATTGATACTTTAAATGAATACCACAGATTAATCGATGGAACAATAAATATTCATTCAAGAAATAACTTTTCAGGTAATGCAACCTATGAATTTGTCAATACCCAAAGTGACACTTTTAATATCAAATTTGGAAAATTCGAATTGTGGAAAGATCCAAATGTAAAGGATGCCCAGCTACAAACAGTATCTAGTGGAATGATAGGAGAAGATAGTAAATTCAGAATATCAGAAGGTATGTTTTATAAGGGTGATGTGACCATGTATGCAAGGAATAGAGCCTTGGAGTTGGATGGCTTTGTACAGTTCGATTTTAAAAACAGACAAAATTATGGCTCCTGGGTTAAATACTCAAGTATCGATGAAGGAACTCAGGATGTGATGTTTAATTTTAATGACGCTGTTACTGAAAATGGTGAATTGATCAATGCAGGTATACATTTCGGAATCTTGAATGATGAACTATATGCCACATTTGCTGAAGAGAAGAAAATTGATGCGGATGAAGATTTTTTTAAGCCCGATGGAATTATGCATTTCAATTCCGAAAAAGGCATGTTTATGATCGAAGATACTACCAAAACAAATGGCAATAAATACAGTGGAAAGATATTTGGATACAATGATTTGACAGGCGCAATTGAATTTGAAGGTCCCGTAAATTTTATTGAGTACAATGAGAATGCAATTTTGACCGCTTCGGGATTTGGCAGTGGAAATGTCAATGATGGATCTTTTCAAATAAATTCATTACTCAAATTTGATTTTAATATTCCAGATCAAGCCATGACATTGATGGCTGCAGATTTATTTGAAGTTATTGAAAATTTTGGGGCACCGGAAGCTGAAAATGATCCGGACGCATTTTTATATAAAATTGCTGAAATAGTTGGTGAAAGAGCTACAATTGAATACGATAAAAGAAATCAGGATGAATATCTGCCAATTGCTTCCTTTACACCAAAGATGGCGGGTAGCATCGTATTTTCTAAAGTGAATATGAAATGGTCCACAGAGCACAAATCATGGTATAGCACAGATAAAGTAGGGTTATCAAATATTCTTAAGTTTGATATAAATGCTTTGATTGATGGGTTTATTGAAATAAAGCGATCTGCGGAACTTGGCACTAGTATGAATATTTTTGTTCAGGCTTCCTCAGATAGTTGGTACTATTTCGGGTTCAGTGAAAATAGGTTGATGATTTATTCTTCAAATGATGAGTTTGTAGATATAATTGCTTCAAAAAGCAATATTAGCAAAGCCGGCATAGGTGAGTATGTTTTCGTAGATGCTGATCTTCCAGATGTATTAAAATTTGTTGATCGTTTTAGGCTGGATTATCTGGGTATAAAAGGGCCATATGAAATCAGGATGCCAATAGAAGAAATATCAGAAAATCTTGATTTACTGGAAATTCCTGTAGATAATTCTGAAGATGGAAGTGTACTTCCAATGGAAATAGAAGATAATACTGAAGAAAGCTTATCTAAAGAAAAACCAAAGGAACCACAATCCGAAGAGGATTTAATCAATTCATCCATGCCCAAAAAAGAAGAGAAAAAAGAAGAGAAGAAAGAAGAGGAAGAGGATGATGACGACGGATTTTAAAATCGATTATGGATGAATGATTGGTTTTGTAAAACCAACAATACACATTTATTATATCAACCTTATAACTCAAAATTCTCAATAGGTCATTTCGTATCTCGCCAGTAAGCTTGTATTCCTTCGGGAAATCGTACCAAAATAATTGCTATGCATAAACACAGATACCTTCGCATGAATATCTTTTTACATTTTTGCGGATAAAGAATGTCATTTTAGGAATTAGCACTAAAATTTTGGACTTGCAAACAGCTCATTGGAAAGCTCGCAGGCGATAAAATATATTAATATTCCGATGAAAAGAAACAAAAATCAATGTTATCAATAAAAAAGCCCAGTTGCAACTGGGCTTTTTTATTGATTCAAATTTAAACGTTCTATGATGTTAATCACGAAGGGTAAACTCTACTCTTCTGTTTTTTATTCTTCCTTCCCGTGTATCATTAGATGCTATGGGGTTTTCAGGTCCAAAGCCTTTAACATCAAAATGCGACTTGGTAATTCCGCTTTTTACAAAATATTTAAGTACAGACTCGGCCCTTCTCTTTGATAATTCTAGGTTGTATCTGTCTGGACCGGTAGTATCAGTATATCCAGAAATAACTAAATTAAGAGCAGGATTATACTTTAAAAATGAAACAATTTTGTCCAATATTGGGTGGGAAGAATCATTTAATTTATCGGATTCCAGAGCAAATAAAATCGAGCTCTCCAATATTAATTTCTCTTCATCCCGAGATGTGAATTTTTCAATTTTCTCATTATCTGCACTGCTAACTAAATCAATATTTTCTCCTTTATTCAATAATATTATTCTTTCAATCTCTACGAAATTTATTTCATCAAGCAGATCGATATGTTCAGTCATATTTTTATACCCTTCTGCTTCAACCGTATAGTCATATGCAGACCCAGCTGGAAGCAGAATCTCATATTCTCCAGTATTCCCATCTGTCATTGTAAAGCCCACATCAGATTTTTCTGGTAATAAACTATAGGATATTTTAGCTACCACCGGCTTATTAGTTGTTGCATCAAATGCATTTCCAAAAATTCTTACAACAGGAGCAGGCTGATAAAAAATAGGCATGGCAATTTTATATATGTCACCATTTCCTTTTTCAGTAGCCTTGGAATAATAGGCAAACTGACCTGATGGAGGAATATTGAAAAATACATCATCTCCTTCAGAATTAATATCAGGGCCAAGATTTTCAGGTTCTGTCCAATTTGTCCATGTATCGTCCAACCTACGGCTGATATACACATCATTACCCCCATACCCACTAAATCCTTTTGATGAAAAATATAAAGTTTCATTATCTGCGGCCAAATAAGGAGATGATTCAGTATGGGCGGTATTTACATCATTTCCAAGGTTTAGTGGTTCTGTCCATTTATTTCCCTTCTGCAAAAAACTAACATATAAATCTTTTCCTCCATAAGCATCATACCTATCAACAGCCATAATCAATACTTTTCTATTATTGGCAAGGAAGTAATTCCCATCTGTCGTTTCTATATATGCATTGACAATATCCATAGGTTCGGGTTTGCTCCACCCATCACTGGTTTTATTTGAAACAGATACTCCTGCCTTCATTTTATCTCGCTTTGTATATTCATTGCCCAGCAGAACAGTCATTGAATTTCCATCCGGAGTTATTGAACTAATATAATTAGGCCCTTTATTATTCAATGGCGCTCCCAGATTTTTTGATTTTTCCCATTTTCCTGTTTCACTATTTAATTCAGCATACCAAATGTCATTATCATCATCTTCACCGCCCATATTTTCAGGATGATTTGCTCTGCTATAATATAATGTCTCTCCATCAGGTGCAATTATTGGTCTTGTTTCATTGTATTGACTATTAATATTCTCATCAAGTCTTTCGACAACAACATCTTCTTTAAGATTTTGTGGCTGATCAATAGAAATTTGAACAGGGTTTTTAGATGGAGAAACTCCAATGGCATCAATTCCTGAATAGCCCGGAACCTTACGGCCATCAATTATTATTCTCAGTGCTTCAACCTTGTATTTTGTCTTTTCAATATAAATTCTTAAAAGCCTTGATTTTAGGTCTATAGGTCTTGGTTCAAAGGTATTCACCAAATATTCATTGCCACCTTTGTCATATAAAAATATCTCATAAACTGAACTAGGATTGTAGGATTCAGCAATAACAATTTGCTCTACCCTTACCGCTTTGTCAAAAGCAACAGATATATACTCTAGTTTGTTTGGTTTTGCCGGCATCCAGGCATTTGGATTGTCACCGCCCTGTGGCATTGCATTTGGCTTGCCAAGTACTTGCTCTGCTGAATATTCATATGGAGACAATTCCGAAGAAAAGTCCATAACCTCGCTTGCCCAATAAATACGTTGTGCATAGGTATTGAATGAAATAAAAATCAATGATAATAATAATATCTTTCTAAGCATTTTTATAAATATTTTCAATTGCTAATTTCTATTTTAGTGATAAACTAGAGCTTAATTATTCTCACTTCTACCCTTCTGTTTATTTCTGATGCCTTTAATGACTTTCCCTTGTTCAAAGGTTTTGTACCTCCAAAGGCTTTAGTTTTAATTTTTCTGGATGTGATGCCTTTGCCTATCAAATAATCTTTCACTGCATCTACCCTATCTTGCGACAATGCCATATTCAATTTTTTACTCCCACGATAATCTGTATGACCTTCCAACTGAATTTGCATGGATGAATTTTCCTTCATCATGCTCACCAAATTATTTAGTTCACCATATGATGCTGCAGTAATATTAGACTTTCCTTGTTCAAAAATAAGCTTATTAAGCCGGATAACTTGATTTTCTTTTACCTGTGGAACCAAATAAAAATCTTTACTTATTTCATCATTTTTCAATAATTTAGCTGGGCTCATCTTTTCAAAATACCATCTATGGTTATTTGATTGAATCTCTATCTCGTAGTCATTGGCAATATTAACATAGTATTCAAAATAACCACTTGAATCATTTGAAGATATTATACCAATTTCGCTGCCATGAGGTAGGCTCTTAATTACAATTTTGGCACTTACAAAAGATAGTTCAGGATTATTACTGATAGAATCATATATATGCCCGTGAAATTTTACTACCCTATCTTCGACAATAGAAACTACCTTAAAACCTTCTCCTCGGACAGAGAAACTTATGAGGTATAAAATACCAATCGTAAATAGGTTGACCAGAGAATATTTGGGATAAGACATAAGTTAAAAAATCATTTTAATTTATGGAATTACTATAAAAGTATAAATAATATAATAAAACTTGGTTCATTTATAAATTATAATCAGTGGCTAAAAGTTGTTAATTTATATGACAATACAAACTAATTTAATTACTCAATAACGGTCATGTAACTAATTGTAAAATTTTTCTTAAACCAATTTTCATTTTTAGGCAGTAATTTTATAACGAAATGAAAAGTCCTTTCAAATTTTATGAATTTAATGATAGAAAAATATCAATTACTTTGTCCAATAAAACATTTGGTACTAATTATCATTTTTTTCAACTTTTAATAATCGTGTACTCAATGTATCATACTGAATCTCCAGTTGCTTAATGCGCTCAGAAATCAATATAGAAGATTCAATATTTGTTGAAAAAAAACCCATCATTTCCCATGCTTCAATCACATCAAGTTTTTTAACTTCTATATTATTATAATCTCTATTTTCTGGTGAAAGTTCAAGGTAATTTTTGTTTAATTTGACTTTTCTTATTATCACTTTTTCATTTGTGATAATTACATAAACTTTTTCAGTTTTAAATTTTAATGGTTCAACCAATTTTTCTCCAAATACAAAATCACCAAGTTTTAGCCCCTGAGCATTGTAATGCATATCATTATTATTCATTTCAAATGCACGAATATCTTTATGGTGATATTTAGGAATCAATATTTTCGGAAGAGAGGAGATAAAATCACGATTATTGATATGTACAATATATTCATGCTGTTTATCTGTAGGCACAAGAACTGTCTTAATAATATTAATTTTTAAATCATTAGTTTTTTTATATTCAATACTTTTTACTCCTCCTGATAGATGAACGTTAAAATTGTACAGGTCATTTATAGTTAGTTCCTTGATTAATAAGGAATCAATTGATATGCCAAAATAATTGGCTATTTGAATGATTGTGTCAACTTTTGGCTCTGCACGCTCTTCTTCATATGCACCGATGCTGGGGCGGGCCAGATTAAATATTTCAGCAAATGCAGCTTGACTTAATTTCTTGACCGTTCGTATCTTTCTGATATTTTTTCCAATGTTTGACATAAATTATTAGTATATCGCTAACCTTTTGAGCAATTCTATCGTTATTAGATATAAAGTTACAAAATAAATCTACATGAGACCTATTTCATGTAGAAAAATAATTGATAATTTCGAATCATGATTTAATAATAAATTTATAAATTTACCACTAAACAAAATGAAAAACCATATTAAAAAATTGCTAATATTATGAATGACCACTTTGAAAAAGTACAAGGGTATCTCCTCGATTTGGATTTTGATATACTACAAGAAAATAAGGAAGATGGCGTCTTTTGGGTTGAAAAGGAAGATGCAGGAATACAGAACCTTATCATTGGATGCTTAGACCCAATTTTAGTGTTAGAGCAGTTTATATTCGAAATTAACAACGAATCAATTGAAGTATATAAAAGTCTGCTTATCAAGAATAGAGATATTATACATGGTGCATTTGTCTTGAATGAATCTGGGAAAAAGGTGATTTTCAGGGATACTTTGCAACTTGAAAACCTAGATCTGAACGAGCTAGAGGGTTCTCTCAACTCTTTGAGCTTATTATTGAGTGAGTATTCTGATCAATTAATTAAATTTTCAAAAAATTAAAAAATAGAAAAATGAGTGTATTTAAAAGATTATTTAAAATAGGCCAAGCAGAGGCACATAGTATTGTTGAAAAATTGGAAGACCCGATAAAGTTAACCGAACAGGGTATTAGAGATTTGAAAAAAGATTTGGACGAAAGCCTGAAAGCCTTGGCAGAAGTAAAAGCACTTTCCATCAGGGCCAAAAAAGATGCTGCTGATTCCAGAAATAGAGCAGCAAGCTATGAAAATAAAGCGATGGCTCTCCTTTCTAAGGTAGAAAAAGGAGAATTGGATGGTGCAGACGCAGACCGTTTGGCTACAGAAGCATTGAACAAAAAACAAGATGCAGAAAATGAATCCAAAACAGCCAATCAAAATGCTACTAATATTGATAACAATCTTGTGCAATTGGAACAAAACGTAAAAAAACTTCGCTCAAAAATTGGGCATTACGAAAATGAACTGAAAACCCTAAAGGCAAGAGCAAAGGTGAGTCAGGCAACTACAAAACTCAATAAGCAAATGGCACAAATTGATAGCAATGGCACCATAGCAATGCTTGAGAAAATGAAAGAGAAAGTGGATGAAAATGAAGCACTTTCTGAGGCTTATGCAGATGTGGCCAACTCCAATAGAAGTCTTGATGATGAAATTGACGATGCATTAAATGCTGAATCTTCATCGCAAGGTTCTGATGCATTGGCAGCATTAAAAGCTAAAATGAAATCAAAAAACGATTAGAAGTCTAAATTTGTAAAGCCATCGGATTTTTAATTAACATTATTCTATTAGCCCTCATTACTTGGGTTGGATGGCAATTGATCAAAGGCCTTGTTTATCGTAAAAATGGTAAAGATAAATCAAGGCCTTTTAGTATTTTTGAAACAAATAATAATGGCAGTCGCCACCAAAAAATTAATAAAGGTATGGGACTTTTCGATAAGTTTAAGAAAAAAGAACAACCTCATTACGATCCTAGTGATATTAAAATAAAGGATCTAAGAGTTGGTTTTATATTTGACTATGACCTGAAGACATGGCAGATTACAGAAGAATATGAATATGATTGGGGTGACAACTATTTTACCAGAGAGTATAAAGTTGAGGCTGCAGATGAGATAAACTATCTTCATATCGACTATAGTGATGAGGGTTCAATGACATTGAGTAAAAAATTGAAGGTTCGTGCTTTAGGCGAAAACATTCCCGAAAAGATTATAAAAAAGAATCGTCCTCCCAAGAAAATTGTATATAATGAAACTACTTATTACCTTGACAAAGAAAGTCCCGGTTATTTCTCAGATGAACCTGAAAATGATGATAGTTGGGTGGAGTTTATCTCCTGGGATTATTATGATTCTGAGGAAAAACTGGTCGCCTGTGTTGAGCAATGGGGAGAAAGAGAGTTTGAAGCATCTTATGGTGTAGTAGTCCATGATTTTGAAATAACAAACATATTACCTGGAACAGTCTAACTTAATAATATAATGAGGCAAGTAATTTTATTTATAACATTAGTCGCATTGGTATATGCATGCAGTCGCTCTTGCGATAGTGATTATAGCTCTCCGGTAAAAAGTCCTGTTGATGAGCTAGTTAAAACCATGACCAGCGTACCTACTTTTTCTATCATTCTGTACGATATGAATACCGAAGGTTCAATATTCAAAGAGTATTACCATCAATATCGCATAATTAAAGAAGATAAAGATGGGGAAGTTGATGAGGAGGTTACAGATTGGTATCCTGTTGATGAAAACTTTTTCAAAGCAAATATGCATAATATGGGGATGGAGATTGCTGCTAAAGGATCAGATGGTAAGGTGACAAAGGGAGTAGGCCCACCAGGCTATGGTTCTTATGTTGGCAATGAAAGATACGGCCGATGGACGGAAAGAAATGGTGGTTCCTTTTGGGAATTTTATGGAAAATATGCACTCATGAGTTCCATGTTTAACATGATGGCCTATCCAGCCAGAAGATCTTTTTATGGTGATTACAGGGGAAATTATTATGGTACCGGGAGATCATACTACGGCCCCAGAGGCAGTGATGGTTCATATGCCTATGGTACAAATAGCAAATACAATTCATCAACAAATAAATCATCCAAATGGTCTAATAATTCGTCCAATAATTCTTTGAAACAAAGTGTAAGGTCGAGCACACCACAGAGTTCAAAATCAGGATCGAGATACAGTAATTTTTCAAGGTCACGAAGCGGAGGTTATGGAAAATAAGAATAGATTTTTTATTAAAAAATGATCTAAAATAAAATCTTAATGACTACAAATCTAAAATACATCTAATTATGAACATGACATATATCGATGCTATAATTACAACTATTGTATATCTCAGTAGTTGTTTTGCATTATTCTTTATTGGAAAATATTTATATCAATTATTTCATAGAGGATATAATGTAAAAGAAGAATTGGTCGAAAAAGATAATCTGGCCTTTGCCTTGGCGCATACTGGTTATTTTATAGGATTAGTTTTGGCCATTGGTGGCATCATGATGGGAGAAACATCAGGAATACTAATTGATCTCATGTTCATTGGTATCTATGGTTTTCTTGCTCTCATTCTTCTCAACCTGTCAATAATTGTGAATGATAAGATTATTCTAAGGAAGTTTAGTGTTAAAAAAGAAATTACTGAGGATCAAAATGCCGGCACTGGAATTCTTGAAGGTGCAAGCTCAGTGGCAACCGGTTTAATCATCATGGGTTCGATCTATGGAGAAGGTGGAGGAATTGATACCGTGCTAATTTATTGGGTAGTTGGCCAGGTGTTATTAATTTTCACCGCATTTGTATATAATTGGATTACACCATTTGATGTACACGAACATATAGAAAAAAAGAATGTTGCTGTCGGGGTTGCCATGGCAGGGGCCATTATAGCCATAGGAAACCTGATTCGTCATGGACTTATGCATGACTTTGAAAGCTGGTATGTAACGGCAGAGTACCTTGCCATTGATGCTGGTATTGGTTTAATTTTTCTTCCGGTTGCAAGAGTAATTGCTGACAAAATATTACTTCCTGGCAGAAATCTAACTGATGAGTTGATCAATCAGGAAAAGCCCAATGTTGGTGCTGGGATAATTGAGGCTTTTGCATATATCGGGGGATCTGTATTGATTTGCTGGAGTCTATAATATTTATTTGACGTAGCAAGTTCCACAAAAGTATATTCACAACAATAATTTGGTCTCATTATTAGATAATTATTTGTGTCCTCTCTAATCATTCTTTGTGCCCATTGTGGTTCTTTTTTTATTCTAATCGCTTATATTGAAACTCCGCTCCAACATACTTAAACTTTGTCTGTTTGCTACCGGTCTTTCCGGGATTGTTGCAGAATATGTACTGTCAACATTAGCTACATATTTTCTCGGTAATTCAGTACTCCAATGGACAATGATCGTCTCTATCATGCTTTTCTCTATGGGTTTGGGCGCGAGAATTACTAAAACATTTCATGGAAATTTGTTAGAAAAATTTATTTGGATAGAAATTGCATTATCCATTTTAGCCTCTTTTGTGTCACTGATCACTTATACTGCTGCCATCTACACCCTCTATACTGGATTTGTGATATATGGCCTTTGCGTGCTTATCGGTTTGCTTATTGGTATGGAAATCCCATTGGTTATTCGTATTAATGATCAGTTCGAATCACTGAAAACCAATGTCTCTTCCATGATGGAAAATGACTATTATGGCAGTTTACTCGGCGGTGTATTTTTTGCGTTTATTGGCCTTCCTCTTCTCGGTTTGACTTACACACCTTTTGTATTGGGCTTTGTAAATTATTTGGTTGCAATTGTTTTGTTGTTAGTGCTATGGAAGGATCTAGATAAACAAGTAAAGGCAAGACTTGCCATCTCAAATATAGTGGTGTTCGTTTTACTGATTACCGGGGTGACAAGCGCAAATACGATAATTACTATTGGAGAAGAGGTGAAGTATAAAGATAGGGTGATTTATTCTGCTCAAACTAAATTTCAAAAATTGGTGATCACCCAATCAAAAAGTGACTACTGGCTTTTTATCAATGGAAACCAACAACTAAGTACCGTAGATGAAATTATGTATCATGAGCCGTTGGTACACCCATTATTAAAATTATATCCTAATCCAGAAAATATATTAATTCTTGGCGGAGGAGATGGTTGTGCGGTTAGGGAAATATTAAAATATGACAAGGTCAAAAATATTACCTTGGTAGATCTTGATCCAGAGATGACCAATCTGGCATTAGAACATCCTGTTCTTTCTGAGATCAATCAACACACACTGGAAAACGATAAGGTGAGTATAATTAATCAGGATGGATACACTTTTTTAGAAAATTCAAAAAAATATTTCGATATCATCATCATTGATTTACCGGATCCAAAGTCTATAGAATTGGGTCGGCTTTATTCCTTTGAGTTTTATAAGCTTTGTCATAAAGTGCTCAGACCTAACGGGTTGATTGTCACGCAGGCAGGAAGTCCATATTTTGCCGGTAGAGCATTTAAATGCATTGATAAAACAATGGAAAAAGCTGGGTTTTCAACAGTACCAATTCACAATCAGGTAATCACCCTCGGTGAATGGGGTTGGGTTTTGGGGTCAAAGAGTCTATCAAAAGCCCGGTTTAAAAATGCATTGATAAATCTGGAGTTTGAGGGTATTCCAACAAAGTGGATTAACCATGATGCGATGAAACTTATGACATCTTTTGGAAAGGATTTTACTTCTGATCAAAAAGATGCTATCGAAATTAATACTAT
>CAYREN010000023.1:0-24085 GCA_964423255.1 uncultured Roseivirgaceae bacterium
GGAATTGTTGCCCAACTAGATTCTGTAAATGAATATGAAAGGGAACCAATACCACAATCAAAACTCAAAGGTCTTAAAAGTTTTATAGGCATGTATGCTGGAGAGCACACCGCAGGTACCGAATTCGTAATTGGGCCTCTCTTCGTTGCGCACGGTGTTACAGCCTTTGATTTGATTGTTGGATTATTAATTGGAAACCTTCTGGCCGTATTTAGTTGGGCATTATTATGTGCTCCATTGGCGGTGAGAGTTCGATTGACAATGTATTTGCATTTGGAAAAAATTGTTGGCTCGAGCATGGTTAAAGTTTATAATTTAGTCAATGGGATCATGTTTTGTTTTTTAGCAGGCTCTATGATTTCCGTGTCTGCAACCGCAGTTGGCATACCTTTTGGGATGTCAATGCCGTCCTTAACAGATATGTTGCCAAATAGCTTCGGATGGGTAGTGGCGGTATTTGTTGTTGGAGCAATCACTACAGCAGTAGCAATGTTTGGCTATCAGCAAGTTTCTAAATTTGCCAACATAGCTGCACCATGGATGATCCTAATATTCTTTGCTGCAGCAATTGCAGTTCTCCCTGAACTGGGTGTAAACTCAATCTCTGATTTTTGGGGAGTGGCTAATGACAAAATTTGGACTGGAATTCCAATGCATGGTCAAAGCAAGTTTACATTCTGGCATATATTGTTTTTTGCATGGTTTACAAATATGGCTATGCATATTGGTATGTCGGATTTATCTATTTTCAGATATGCCAAAAAATGGCAATATGGATTTTCATCTGCATCCGGTATGTTTATAGGTCATTATTTCGCATGGTTGTCATCGGGGATACTTTATGCTTTATTCCTACAGCAATCTAACAACAGTGCAGAATTTGCACCCGGGGTTGTGGCCTTTAATGCCGCTGGAATTGCAGGTGCTTTTTGTGTGATATTGGCTGGTTGGACAACAGCAAATCCAACAATTTACCGTGCAGGATTGGCACTTCAGACTTTGGTGCCAAATTGGAAAACCTGGAAGGTAACTTTGATTACCGGTCTTGTGACTACCATTACCGCTTGCTTCCCCGCCTTGGTTATGAAGTTTCTGGATTTCGTAGCTATTTATGGATTTTTACTTATGCCAATGGGCGCTGTTATATTTATTGATTTTTATGTGCTTAAGCGGATTGGCATGTCTGATTATTATGCAGAAAAAGCAGGAATTAAATTGAATTGGGCAGCAGCATCCGCCTGGATTATGACTTTGATATTAGGATTGTTTATGAACAAATTTATGGGAATAGAAGTATTCTTTTTGGGCTTACCGGGGTGGTTTATTGCCTCAGCCATATATATTATCTTTAGTAAAATTTATCAATCAAAGCTTGCCACTAAAACAGTATAATTATGAAAATATTAGTATTAAAAATAATATCTTATTTAGCTCTGGCGGGAACAATCATTCCTTCAATTATGGTATTTTATGGCGATATGCAACTTCAAGCCAATAAGAACATTATGGCTATTGCCATGGTAGTCTGGTTTGCAACTGTCCCATTTTGGATTAATAGATCATCTGAAAAAACCTTAGAGTAGAAAATTTGCAGGCTTTGATTGATAATTATTTTGTGGATGTTGTCAATAAGCTATTGTACCTTTCCTGATCCTGAAGAATAGAAATTGCAGCTTGCAGTTGTACGTCATTATCAAAAGAGGCTTCGAAATTTCCTTTCATTAAATAGTATTGATCAACAATTCTTTCTTCAAGAATACTTTTGACTTCGTCACTATATTCTTGTAAATCCTGCTCTTTGTGGTGCATTACTTTTGATTCCAATTTTTCAATTTCAGCTTTTATTTTGTCATACTTTTTTTCGTCTTTGGCATATTTTGTAAGTGTTTCAATTGACTTTTCAATTTTAGTTGTATAGTCATAATCTTTATCATTAAGCCAGGTTACAAATTCATTAAATTCTTTTTCTGTTAATTTAAAATCCATAGCCGGAGCTATACTTTCGTGTAAGTGGTGATATTTTGACGCATAATCAAAAATCAACCCTTTGGCCATAAGACTAATGGTGATAGCAGCGGGAATTATTGGCTTCACAACAAAATCGGGATCTACACCACCTCCATCATAAACTTTTCTTCCGTTTGATGTTGTAAATTCAGACTTCAAAGAATCTGGAATAATCCCTGCGCTTCCATTTTTATTTCGTTGACTGTAGTTTATTGCTTGAATGCACCTACCGCTTGGAATATAATATTTTGCTGTTGTAATCTTAAGTTGTGAATTATAAGTAAGCGGTCTTGTAGCCTGAACAAGGCCCTTGCCAAATGTCCTTTCCCCAACAAGAACTCCCCTGTCATAATCTTGAATTACGCCACTAACGATTTCTGCGGCAGAAGCGCTCCGACGACTCGTAAGTACCACTACAGGAATACTTGTATCTGTTGGATGATTAAGAGCTTTATACGTTTTGTTCCAATCAACTACTTTTCCTTTGGTGCTTACCACCTCAGATCCTTGAATTATAAAAACATTCGATACGTTTACAGCCTCGTTCAGCAGCCCCCCTGGATTATTTCTAAGGTCCAGGATAATTTTTTGAGCTCCCTCTTTTTTTAATCTCTCTAAGGATTTTTTTACTTCTTTTCCAGCTCCCGTGGTAAAATCTGATAATTTTATATATCCAACATTACTAGCAACCATCCCTGAATATGGTACATTGTCAATAGTAATTTTTTCTCTGGTGATTTCGATGTCAATAAATTTTTCTATTGCATATCTTTTTATGGTTACGATTAGTTTTGTATTGGCCTGTCCTTTTAATAATTGGCTGATTTCAGAGGTATTTTTGTCTGTAACATCCACGCCATCAACACTTAATATCTCATCGCCAATTTTTAGCCCTGATTTATGAGCTGGAAATCCTTCATATGGCATCATGATTACATTCTTCCCATTTCTGTGACCAATGATAGCACCGATTCCACCATACTGACCGGTAGTCATCGTTCTATAGTCTTCGATATCATCTTCAGGAATATAATTGGTATAGGGGTCCAATGATGCCAGCATAGCATCTATTCCAGTTTTTATAAGTTTATTTGGATTTATCTCATCAACATAGTAAGCATTTACTTCCTTAAATAGTGTGGAAAAAATGTCAAGATTTCTGGTGATTTCAAAGTACCTTTCATTGGGGTTGTTGAAAGATGAAAATCCTATGATGGCAATCAATATGAATATTGATATTGAAATTTTATATTTCTTCATTATTTATATTATGTTTTTCAGTTTTATTCAAACGTATAAATACCTGTTTTAGTTTATTTTCTATTTCACTATATGGCAACTTGGATTTACTAATATATATAAGTGCTATGGATAATGAAAACAATTCCTTTTGATCTGTAATCAAATAACTTTTATTGAGCCGATATGCTTCTCGAATTCGCCGACGAATCAAATTTCTATCAACAGCTCTTTTATAATACCTTTTAGAAACGGTAAAAAGTACCTGATTTGTATTTTGGCTCAAATTAGGAAGATAGAAGACTTTGAAAGGGTATAGAAAAAAAGAGGAACCATTGTCAAATAGTTCCTGTATTATTTTTTTGCTTCTTAATATTTCGTGCTTTTTTAAAGTAAAGCTCACTGGTTGGGAATTTTAACCAAATCCGCATTTTAAGATAATCTATCTTTTATGCGTTCTTTCGTCTGCGACAGTTAACTTCTTCCTTCCTTTTGCTCTTCTATTCGCAAGAATAGACCTTCCGCTTGCGCTTGACATCCTTAATTTAAAACCATGCTTGTTGGCTCTCTTTCTTTTTGAAGGCTGAAATGTTCGTTTCATTGTCTTACTAATTTATTTAAATTTAAATAGTCTGCAAAGGTAAAAAACATTTTTTTAAATACCAATGTTCACTTCAATTGTCGATAATATATTCTTGCTTTTAAAATAATTTAATGTTCCAAAATTTTGATAACTCATTATATAATCATTTTTAATCTTTCAGTATGTCAGTTTTCATTTTATAGGGTTATTCATTTCAAATAAATTCGACTTTTTTGGGCCATCAGTACATTATGACTTACTAGCCAATTTGCATTATTGATAGGCCATGCGTTATTTCAAAGTTTATTGCAAATATGAATAAAACTAGCTGCCTTTTTTATGTTGCTTTTTTTCTATTTTCTTCTTGTTCTTCCGGTCAAAGTGAAAATGGAAGAAATGATGGACAGAATCCACCATTGGAAATTGAGGAGGAATATGACTACATCTCTCAGCTGGAAAAAGAAATCGTTGGAGAATGGGTAAATGTCTCTATGAAAGTTTGGGTGAAAACATACAATAATACTGATACCTCTTTTATTGTTGATATTAATGAAGAAACCTGGGACATGAAGATGACTATCAAACCAATAGTAACTACAATAAATGAGGATGGCACTTACATTTCTGAATTTAGGAATTCATTTGATTCATTGATCTATAAACCAAAAGGAACGTGGTTGATTGATGGAGATACTTTAATTATGGAAGATCATCAGGCAACATATAGATATCAAATATTTATTGATGGAGATATGTCTGAATTTAAAAGTATGATAGACTGGGATAAAGATGGGAAAATGGATGATGAATATTCTGGAAAGCAACGAAAGAAAAAATAGTTAAAAAATTAACTAAAATGTCAGCAAATATCCTTCTGTTAAAAATTACATCGTAATTTTGATAAAAATTAATTATCCAAAACAGTAAATAGTTATTACAATATTTTCAATCATGAAAAATACAATTTCCCTGGCAATCATTTTTTTGATATTTCATTCAGTTACCGGTACTTCATCAGAGCCAAATTTACTGCCTACCGGTATGCGACTTACAGTGTTGAATAGCCTGGGTAATTTGGTGGAGAATGCAAAAGTTACTGTTTACGAAACGAGGGATGATTACGACAATGAAGAAAATTCAGTAGCTGGACCGGTTTTCACAGATGAAAAAGGAAGAGTTACATTTAAAAATCTTGGAGAAAAACAATATTTTATTCAAGTGGTAAAGGATGATAAAAGCAACTATGGTGATGGAGAGCAAACAGGAAAACTAAAAA
The DNA here is from genome assembly GCA_964423255.1 of uncultured Roseivirgaceae bacterium. Taxonomy (GTDB): domain Bacteria; phylum Bacteroidota; class Bacteroidia; order Cytophagales; family Cyclobacteriaceae; genus JAAUQL01. Next base: position 5,106 of record CAYREN010000023.1, read on the forward strand.
AAGGAAAGATCAATAAGTTCAATATAGTGATACAGTAAATTGCCTTAGACCAAACAAACAAATATTGCTTTAGTGAAAAAACGCCTAAGTTTTTTATTGATTTTTGTCACCATTTTTATTGGTGTTTTTTCCTGCCTGAAAAAAAGCAAAATGGATAATACATTAATTTCTGATTATGAAAAAGAGATTAATGCGACCCTACCAATTTTAAAACCTGAAAAATCTTCAATAGGCTCCAGAGAAAATCCGAAAGCAAGAAAAGAGTATGATGCGGCCATGCTTGTTGATCCCAAAACAGGTTTTCTACCTGTAAACATAAAAAAGCGAGAATATATATTTTCTTCAAAAATACCTGCGAGAGTTAGAAGTAAAAACAATCTTCGGTACACCGAAAGCAATGAAGAAGAATGGCGATCAATTGGACCATACAATAAAGGAGGCCGAACAAGAGCGATTGCTATTGATATCTCTAATGAGAAAACAATATTTGCTGGGGGTGTTAGTGGTGGCATGTGGCGATCAGCTGATGAAGGAAATAACTGGTCAAAAACTACTGTGCCATCCAGTATTCATAGTGTTTCCTGCATAGTTCAGGATACCAGGAAGGGCAAAGAAAATATTTGGTATTATGGTACAGGAGAGTTTACTTCAAATTCTGCAAGTAAAAAAGATGCCCCTTTCAGAGGTGATGGTGTTTTCAAGTCTATTGATGGAGGAGTAACATGGCAGCAGCTTTCATCAACGACAGAAGGTATCCCAAACAATTATAATAGTCAATATCAATATGTATGGAAGATATTGCCAAATCCTTTTAACTTTAGTAATGATGAAGTCTTTCTTGCTGCGGTTGGAGTTATTTTAAGATCGCTGGACGGAGGAAAAACCTGGGACACAGTGTTGGGCAGAAAAATCACCAGCGACCATTCTTCAGATCTCAACAATGCTAATCTTTCGGATTATTCAAATATTGTACAAACCGTCAATGGAGTTTATTTTGCATCTTTAAGCCAAAGAGCCAGAAGTGGCTCAAGCCCAGACAGGGGGATATATAGGTCTACAGATGGCATTAAATGGACAAACATTACGCCTCGAAATTGGCCAAGAAACTATGCTCGTACTATAATTGCCACTTCAAAAATGAACCCCAATGAGGTTTACCTTAGCGTTAATGCTGATGTAGAAATGCTATGGAAATATAACTATGCTTTCGGTGATGGGTCTGGTCGCGGAGGTGTATGGCAAAACTTTAGTGACAATTTACCTGCCCTTGGAGGGGAAGTAGGAGATTACGACAGCCAAAACTCTTATAATATGGTGTTGAATGTTCATCCGGAAAACAAAAATATAGTATTTCTTGGAGGTACAAATCTTTATAGATCAACAGATGGTTTTTCGACGATAGACAATACCACTTGGATAGGAGGCTATGATACAGCCAATAATATTCAGGTATTTCCAAATCATTTTGTTGATCAGCATGCCCTTGCATTTTTTCCTTCAAATCCCAATAAGATGATTTCATCTAATGACGGAGGAGTATTTATATTAAATGAAAATACGTCAACAAATATAAATTGGCAATCATTAAACAATGGATTTGTAACTTCTCAGTTTTATACACTTGGGTTAGATGAATTTGGTTCGAGGGGACCTATTATGGGCGGATTGCAAGACAATGGAACACTTATTGCCAACAAACCTGTTGGAACCAGCTCTTGGAATGTTCTTCTTGGCGGCGATGGGGGATATAGCACAATAACCAGAAACCAAACTTATTTCTATGGTTCCTTTCAATTTGGTAAAATCATTAGATTTACTTTAGATAAAAATCATCAAAGAAAATCATTTGCTAGAATAGACCCTTTAGAAAGCGGTGGTGATGACAAATTGCTTTTTGTAAATCCATTTGTCCTTGCACCTGAAAATCAGAATATCATGTATTTTGCTGGTGGCGATGTGATTTGGAGAAATAGTAATACTTCGCAAATCCCACTTTACAGAAACCATGCTTCAACTGTTAATTGGCAAAGAATGTCTTCTACAGAACTGGATAATGGTAGTATCACTTCAATTAATGCTACTTACAATCCTTCAGGGTTGGTTTATTATGGCACAAATGATGGTAAGGTTTTCAAAATATCTAATGCAAATGAACAAAAGTATGCTGTTGAAGAAATAACGTCGCCATTGTTCCAAAAAAATGCTTACGTTTCTTGCATATCCATTGATAGAAAAGACAGCAAAAACGTTGTGGTGTCATTTTCAAATTATAATGTAATTAGTATTTTCTATTCTCAAGATAGTGGACAGTCATTTGAAAATATCAGTGGAAACCTTGAAGAAAACCCAGATGGAACTGGTAGCGGGCCCTCTATCAGATGGATAGAAATCGTCTCTAAAAATGATGGATCAAATCAATATTTTGCAGGAACAAGCGCTGGGATTTATAGTACTGAACAATTAAATGGCCTTGCAACAATTTGGAAAGCTGAAGGGGCAGAATCTATTGGAAATGTTGTAGTAACCATGATCAAATATTTTTCCGAAGATGGAACAATCGTAGCGGCAACCCATGGAAACGGCATGTACGAATCAAGTCTTGAAAATGTTTGGAAAACAGAAATTGAAAATACAGACTCTCAATTTGTCATTGGAAACCCATTTCCTAACCCATTTGTTACGTCGACAAATATCCCATTTTCTGTTCCAAAAGACGGGATGGTAAAAGGCAGCATTTATAGCCCGATGGGGCAATTGATTAAAACAATTCTTTGGGCAGATCAATATGAGGGTAAAAATGTTATTTCGTGGGATGGAACCAATGAAGCAGGCACAAAGGTAGCCTCAGGGACTTACATATTAACAATGGATTTTGAAAGTGAAAAAAAGATTAGCAGTAGATTAATATTCATGCCTTAATTTATTATAGGCATAACTCTTGCAAATTTATGTGAGCCCAATCAATGATTAATAAATTTACTTCATAGTTTCAATCTGCTATTCTTTATAATAGAATCATATTAAAGTATCTTCCGATCCTTCAATAGCATACTTACTTAATATGTCTATTATTAATTCTGGCAAATTTGTAATTCTATTTAAGCCCGTTTCTTAACAGAAAATTATCATACAATTTATTGAATCCCTCTGGGTCCGGTGATATCGCTAAAGCTTGATTGTAGTAAGTGATGGCATCCACCAACAATTGATTCTCTTCAAAAAATGAAGCCAGCAATAATTTATTCAACGAACTTTCTTCAGATGCAACGGTTTTGAGATTTTCAAATTCCTGTCCTATCGATTTCTTTCCTTCATCAGAAAGTCGTTTTATTCCATAATCTCTTGAAAATACACCAGCATTGTCTTTTGCCCTCACATTAATAATAAGCAATTTCTCATTTTTCAATTTATTATTATCCAATTCAAGATTAAATTTCGAGCCTTTAACTTGCCTTTCTTCAATCACATCGTCAAACATATTTTTAATAGTCAGCACGTAATTTTCAATGTCATCAGATTTTTGCCATGTTACAATCGCTTCACTCCCATAAACGTCCATCACACTAGGCCAATATATTTTTATAAGTCCATCCTCGCCTCTATCCACGGCTCCGGTTACGTTAAGGTTTTGGTTCCCGTCATTTTCCGGGTTCAGCTTGCTCATTAAAAACTTACCATATTTAGCCATCACGGTTTGAGATTGATCAGAAATTTTTTGCTCTAAATCACTAACACTATAGGCGCCTTTTTTACTCAGCTCAAGACTGGACCCGGTGGCATCATGAACCAATGCCACATATCCATCTTCTATTACATTCAACATGTCATTTTTTGAAAGCGAAGCACCTAGCAATACTGGGTTGAATGGAGCTTCTGACCCAAAGGTATTTTCTCCTTTATTCAGAATTATAGAAAAAACAGACTGTTGGGCCATAAGGCCAGCAATAAAAACAAAGTTTAAAATCGAAACCAGGAAAATCTTTTTCATAATTATATCTTTTATATTAGTCATAAACTCTAAATATTAATTTGCGTCCTTTATTGGTAAATAGGTTTTTAATTAGACCGTAACAAACTTCTAACGAATCACCTGCCAAAGCAACCATAATCGTAGTTAGCGTTAGGCTAGTCTTATAGTTGAACCAGTGGAATACAAATACATTAACTGAAAGAATCAATACTACACCTATCAATTGAATAGTTTTTGTAATACCATCATACCACTGCGGCAATCTTTTATATATCAAGGTAAAAAATAAAACCGTTAAAAAACAAATAATTAATGCAGTTACTATACTTGACGTTTTACTTTGCTTACCGATATAGTCTTTATTTAGTATCATGGATATGATATTTGCGTGTATTACAACCCCAAACATATCCGGATTTGATCTGCCTGCATATTTTATATTCAAAGGTGTATAAAACTTATCTTCCCACGACCTGTCATTAAAATCCCTGCCCATGAATCCAAATACTACTATTTTTCCTTTTATAAGATTAGGAGTAAATTTTTTTTGAAAAACATCAGAAATATCCAGTGCGGTATATCTGCCTCCGTATTTTGTTTGACCAAAATCCATAATGTTGCCACGATAGTTGATAATTTCATATGCATAATCTCTTTTCAAAAATTCACTTGTTTTCTCTTGATCGTATAATTCACAAACTTTGACAGAAAATGAAAGTTGTTCTTTTTTTTGAATGAATCTTTTTGGGGGAAAAGATCTGCAAACTTTAAATTGTTGCTGGTTCAGGGCATTGGTTTCCAGGTTTGCAAATCCCGTATGGCCAACATTAAAAAAGGGATTTGAAAATTTTATTGAATCATAATCATCTGTTGTTTGATTATACTCAAGCTCACTAACCATGACAAGGTTATTTATATTTTTTAAAGCTCTGTTAAGCATGATGTCACCAAGTGAATCTTCTTTCAGATTCCAAAAATAACTGTCTATTGCAATAACAGAAGGTTCAAACTGATTGATAATTTGCAATTCTTGAGCGATTTCCCGTCTTGAAAGTTCACCGATATTTACAAGAACAATGCTCTTATCTACCTTTGGGCTCTCCCTGATTTCTGAAAATACTAGATCAGTCATTTCAACATCACCAATAGCATCACCGATTGGGTCCAAAATGCTAAGTTCACCAAAAAATCTAACGGCTTGAAATAGAAGTATTAGGGAAATGATAAATAAAGTTCCAAAAATAGAATCTAATAAAATTCCTTTTTTCAACATGCAGGTTTGTTTTTTTGTAGTCTGTCTAATTGCGAATTGAAACTTAAAAAAAGTTAACTCCATATTTCTGCATTATTTTAAAAAAAACTTACTTGCAACACAAATTGATAACAAAGTAATGTACCAGAGAAAGCAAAGGTTGCCCATTGAAAAATATGTAAACGGAGTGCTTGGTGGAGATAAAATTATATTAAGTAAAGCCATCACTATAGTGGAAAGTACACTAGAAGCGGACCAATTAATCGCTGAAAAAATTATTGAGCAACTATTACCTCAAACAGGTAAATCTATGAGAATAGGAATAACCGGCGTGCCTGGTGTAGGGAAAAGCACATTTATTGAATCTTTTGGCAAACTTGTCACCTCTCAAAATAAGAAATTAGCTGTTCTCACCATCGATCCGAGTAGCCAAAGATCAGGAGGAAGCATACTTGGGGATAAAACGAGGATGTCGAACCTTGCCGTAAATCCAATGGCATATATCCGACCTTCAGCCTCTGGTAATTCATTGGGAGGTGTCGGTACAAAAACACGTGAAACTATGTTATTGTGTGAAGCAGCAGGGTATGATGTTATTTTTATAGAGACAGTAGGGGTGGGCCAGTCTGAAACTACAGTTAAAGGAATGGTTGATTTCTTTTTGTTGTTGATGTTAGCAGGAGCAGGAGACGAATTGCAAGGGATTAAAAAGGGGATAATGGAAATGGCTGATGTTATTGCCATTACTAAATCAGACGGCGACAATAGGGTTAAATGTGAAATGGCTCAAAGAGAATATAAAAACGCCCTGCATCTATTTCCTGTATCCAAAAGTGGGTGGAATCCAAAAGTGCTTACTTGCTCAGCAATAGAAGATGAAGGGTTAAATTCCATATGGGAACAAGTTTTGAAATTCAAAAGTGAAATGAATAATAATGGTTTTTTATTCAAAAACAGGCAACAACAAAATGTTGAGTGGATGCATGATATCATCCTTTATTCATTAAGAAATAAATTCTACTCAAATGGAAATATCTCCAATGCTATAGAGAATCTGGAAAATGATATTAAAAACGAGAAAATTCCTGCCATATCAGCTGCGAGAAAGCTATTGAAAGAATATCATAACTAATGAATTGATTATTCTGACAGATAATTTTTTATATATAAATTTTGATTCTGCCATAATGTCATCGAATTATTGATTAATTACAGTTGGCATAACCATTGATAATGAATGGGAAACGGATAGAAATTAAATAATAAAATTAAATATTATGGGAAAAATCATAGGAATAGATTTGGGTACTACCAATTCCTGCGTAGCAGTAATGGAAGGTAACGAACCGGTTGTAATCCCCAACAGTGAAGGCCGAAGAACTACTCCTTCGATCGTTGCATTCCTCGATAATGGAAGTGGCGAAAGAAAAGTGGGTGATCCCGCCAAACGTCAGGCGATTACAAATCCTCAAAATACCATAAGCTCTATAAAGAGGTTTATGGGGAAAAAACATAGTGAGGTAAGTTCGGAAAGAAAGAACATGCCTTATAAGGTCGAAAAAGGAAATAACGATACGATAAGAGTAAAAATTGGTGACAGACTCTATACACCTCAGGAGCTTTCTGCTATGGTGCTTCAAAAAATGAAGTCCACCGCAGAAGATTATCTTGGGACAACAGTTACTGAAGCTGTGATAACTGTTCCTGCCTATTTTAACGATGCAGAAAGACAAGCAACAAAAGAAGCTGGTCAAATAGCAGGGCTTGAAGTGAAGAGAATCATTAATGAACCAACAGCTGCTTCGTTGGCTTACGGTCTGGATAAGAAAAATAAAGATATTACTATAGCCGTATTTGATTTAGGTGGAGGAACATTTGATATCTCCATTCTTGAATTGGGTGATGGTGTTTTTGAAGTAAAGTCAACCAATGGAGATGTCCATTTGGGTGGTGATGATTTTGATTCGATTATTATCGATTGGCTGGCAGATGAATTTTTGAAAGATGAAAATATTGATCTTAGAAAAGATCCAATGGCGTTGCAGAGATTGAAAGAAGCTGCTGAAAAAGCCAAAATTGAGCTTTCAAGTTCTACCAGCACCGAGATTAATCTGCCATATATTATGCCGGTTGATGGGATTCCAAAGCACTTGGTACGAACACTTTCAAGAGCAAAATTTGAACAGCTTACTGATAATTTGGTTCGTCGTACGCTTGAGCCTTGCAAGAAAGCGCTTAAAGATGCTGGAATGTCATCCTCAGATATTGATGATGTTATTTTAGTAGGAGGTTCGACTAGGATTCCAAAAATTCAGGAATCTGTAGAATCTTTTTTTGGCAAGAAACCATCTAAAGGTGTAAATCCTGATGAAGTCGTTGCTATTGGAGCAGCAATTCAAGGAGGAGTGCTTACTGGAGAAGTGAAAGATGTACTTCTTTTGGATGTAACGCCGCTTTCACTTGGTATAGAAACTATGGGAGGAGTATTTACTAAACTCATAGAGTCAAATACTACAATACCAACTAAAAAATCTGAAGTGTTTTCTACGGCTTCTGACAATCAGCCTTCAGTAGAAATACATGTACATCAAGGTGAGCGTCCAATGGCCAAAGATAACAGGTCAATAGGTAGATTCCATTTAGATGGCATTCCACCAGCACAGCGTGGTGTTCCTCAGATTGAGGTAGCTTTTGATATTGATGCAAATGGTATTTTGCACGTAAGTGCCAAAGATAAAGGTACAGGTAAAGAGCAAAAGATCAGGATTGAGGCTTCTTCAGGTTTGACAGAAGAGGAAATAGAAAAAATGAAAAAGGAAGCCGAAGCTAATGCTGATTCTGATAAAGAAGAAAAAGAGAAGATTGAAAAAATTAACTCTGCTGATTCAATGATTTTCCAAACGGAAAAACAACTGAAAGAATACGGAGAAAAGCTTTCTGAAGATAACAAAAAGGCTATCGAAGCTTCTCTTGAGAAGTTGAAGGAAGCGCATAAATCTCAAGATTTAGAAGCTATTGATGCCGCTTTGGAAGGTATGAACAAAGCCTGGGAAGGTGCTTCACAAGAAATGTATGCAGCGACCGGAGGTCAGCCAGGAGCAGATGGTAGTCCTCAGGCTGATGGTTCGGCTCCTGGAGCTGATGCAAATACCGGTGAAAATCCAGATGTTTCTGATGTAGAATACGAAGAGGTTGAAGACGATAAAGCAAGCAAGTAGAAGTATCTCTTAAAATTATATTAATAAACCCCAATCGGATTTTCTGGTTGGGGTTTTTATTTTTTGCAAAATTTCAAATCCAATTTCGTCAATAGTAAAACCTAATTTAATGACATGCAGGCATTCCATCTGTAAATTAATTCATATTGGATATATAGGTATAATACTACTTTTACAACATCAAGGTAGGTGACTAGCAATGAGTTGATTTACTTTTTATAAAATGCATGTTCCTCATTTTTGAGTTGTATGAATATTTCTAAAAATTGGGTCTTTAAAACTTTGATTTAAATGTGCAATCAATAATTGGCAATTACCAAAAAAAGGCTATCGTAAACATACGACAGCCTTTTTTTTGTGTTATGATTGATTAGCCGTTTAAATTGCTAATCTTAATATGCTAATGATATTCGTCTTCTTCAAATCCTGTATGACGCTGGCCTGCATAAATCAATGTAGTTCCATCTCTGAATACCAATGTAAAACGAATACTATCTGTAACATTCCCATCTTTGGATGTAGCAGCCTGTTCCCATATTTGCCCATCTTTGATGATCATGTTTTCATCCATGTAAACATTGAACACGCTGTCGACACTTCCGAATGAAAGGTTCTCGATATTTGCACTCACCTTTGCCTTTACTTCCCAGCCATCCTGGAAATCATCAATCCAAATTTCAGAAGCGATATTTTGTGCCGAATTGTATGTGGACATTCTTGAGGCAATTGCCTCATAATCAAACATTACGTCTCCATTCTCATCAAGTATGGCAAACCACCATTCTCCAGCAAGTTTTTCTGTGGTAGTTCCACCGATTTCTAACTTTTCCTGGCATGAATAAATCGTTGTTGCCATTAGTAGTATTACTATTATATATCCTAATCTTTTCATGCTTTCTATTCTTTAAAGGTTAAAGTGACATCAAATCCAAAATTGAATGCGACCAATAATGCTGAATATTTAAAAGTTTTTGCCACTGGATCGTAAACAATGTTATTTGCTTGTACTTCCGATCCCCAACCTGGAATAAATCCTTGCGAGGCTGTAAACGTGCCATCTGCATTTTCTGTAAAAATTCCATTGGCAGAATATTGGGCACCGTAGCCCAAATTTTTCCAATAATATGCTCCCAGAAAATCTTCTACTTCAAAAACGCCAGGAGCTATTTTAGTAATTCCTACAACACCACCTGCATCCCGATTATCTCTAATTCCATCATAAAACCCAGAAATATCAGTATTTTCAGTGCCATGTGTTACTACGCGAACAGCTCTTTGAACTGCACCACCATAACCATCAGAATTTGTAGCTTCATAATCAATGATGTATAATGCCGGAACAGTAGTATCTACACTACCGTTAACTTCTACAGGAATTTCTTCTCCACCTTCTGTGGCCATAACACCCGGGTCAGAATAATCACTACCGGTTTCCACAACTTCATATGCTTCACCTTCCATAACGAATTCAGGGAAATAGGTAATCCCTGATATATTTGCTGTTGTTTCCGGTTTTTCACAAGATACCGTCAACATGATAATCGGTATCAGAATGAATAAATTTTTTAACAGTTTCATTTTATAATATTTATATTTTTTAACAACTAAACTAATTTACATCCCACCAAACCTTCACAGTCAAATCTGTAGGTTGTTCGGGCGCATTAAGGTTTGCACTTAATTCGCTATCCGGATACCATATTCTATTTGGGAAAAGACCTGCACCCAATTTGTTTTGAAATGGTGATAATAAAACACCTATTGGAGCATCTACCGAATAGTCAAAGTCCATTCTTTCAGGATGGTCTGTCCTGCGCAACTCTATCCATCCCTCTATGTTGAGGAATTTTGCAAAAGCAATCCATCGTTGCATATAAACATCCTTCAACCTGTCCTCTACAGATTTGCCACTATCCCACTCATATGCTCCTCCAGAACCATATAAAGATCCATCATCTACGATACTATGCATTTCAAGAGATGCAGATAATCCAGCTTCATAATGTGCTTTTGCTGCCGCATCATCATTGTTGAACCTCAATTCTGCCTCCGCAAGTAAAAAATGTATTTCTGGCATGATCATTAAATATGCAGGATCTATATTTCCATAATTCACACGTGCATAACTATCATCTGAAGTAGTGCTGGAACTTCTTTGACCTGCTTTTGATGCTCCTGGATAGTTTGATCCATATAATCCAAATTCGCTGTCATCTTTGGCAGGGAGGAAAAGAGTTGCTAATCTGGGATCGTTTTTGCTAACTAAATATTGTGTAAGTGAATAACAGGCAACATGATTGATACTTGATGCTGCTGAACTACCACTTAGTCTGTCTACTTGTACTTCGTACCATGGATTAAACTTATTTACCTCACTTTGGAATGCTGTCATTGCTACTGATTGCTCCAAAAAGCCACCATCATTCAATAATTGCTTTACTGAAGAAGAAACATCCTCTACATTGCTTTGGCGCATCAACAGTTTTAGTTTAAGAGATCTTGCGAACTGAAGCCATGCTTGAACATCACTGCCTAAAAGCAAATCCTCACCAAAAATATTTGGATTGGAATCTGCTTTTACCTTATTCATTGCATCATCAAGATTGGCAAGAATACTGGCATATACATCTTTTCCATTATCCCAATTTGGATTCATAAATTCGGAAGGATTAAGAGCCTCTGTATAAGGTATTTTATCGTGCAAATCAACCAGCAACTGAAATGCATATGTTTGTAGTGTTACAGTTACCAGGTAATTTCCCCAGTCTTCATTTGCTACAAATTCTGCTTTGATGAATTCTAGGTCATTCAGAGCTCCTGCATACAATTCATTCCATTGTCGTTCGTAATCATCCGTTTTCAGTAAATACTGATCGAGATCGTTATACTGATTTGCCGTAACAGCCTGTGTCCAGTACTGTGCCATAAATCCACCAAGATTGTTATATATACCTCCTGTAACAACAGCTATTGAAGCTTGTCCAGCTGGTAAGATAAGATTTGCCCCAGCAGAACTGGGAGAGTTTGGTGAATCATTGATATCCAAATAATCCTTACAAGAGGTAGTGATCATTAGAAAACCAAACGATATTATATAAATTAATTTTTTCATTGTCTTGTAATTTATTCTTTAAAGAAATTCAACTAATTAAAATGAAAATTTCAAGCTTGCTCCCCATTGTTTGGTAGTGGGATTTGCTTTATATTCTCCATACTGACCTGATAGATCATTTCCATCTGAGCTTATTTCAGGATCAATCAAATTGTTTTCAGCTGGCGTCCAGAGGAAAAGGTTTCTTCCAATAAAACTGATTTGTACATTACGGATCGGCGTGGAAGATAATATTGATGAAGGCAGGTTATATGCCAACACAAGCTCACGAAGTTTAAAGAAATCCCTTGGAAGTATGAATGATGCATCACGATTAAATCCTCCATCCTGGTACAAGTCATCCATATTTGACTTGCTAATGGCAGTAGTATTTTCTACATATGAATCTCCATCTTCCTGAACCGAATTTGGTATAATGAATGGCCTGCGATCATTGTATGTGGTTTGTGGAAGACTTCCAACGAAGTATTCAGTATCTGTTGTTCCGGAATAAATCAAACCGCCTTTACGGTAGTCAAATGAAGCCATAAGGCTAAAATTTTTCCATGAAAAAGTAGTAGATCCGCCCATCAAATAATCAGGCATCCAAGAGCCAAGAATTTCTTTTTGAGAGGCATCTTTTGGTATACCGTTATTGTCAACCACGATTTTTCCATCAGGTGTAGTCTCTGCAACTGTAGCCTTAAAAACTCCCAGTGGTTGACCTGGAACAGCAACAAAAGGAATTCGTGTAGAACCTCCAAGAGAAATTTCGTCTAAACCATCTATTAACTTAACAACCTCATTTTTATTATTTGCATAAGTAAATGACAGATCCCAGTTGAAATCTCCAATTCTTACCGGAGTTGCTGTAATTAGAAGTTCAATACCTTTGTTTGTCACTTCCCCAAGGTTGAGGGTTTGTTTGGTATACCCTGTAGAAGCTGCCAGAGTTACCGGCAAAATTTGATCTATAGTACTTCTGTCATAATAAGAAAAATCTACACCAATCCGATCATTGAAAAAGCGAATGTCGAAACCTACTTCCAGTTCAGTTGTAATTTCTGGTCGTAAATTGGTATTTCCTCTGGTATTGGAAACTTCAAAAGCATTTTGGCCTTGTAAAGGAAAATCAGTAGTTCTAAAAGGGTTATAAACTGAACCTTGAACAAACACTGGATTTACTAAATAAACTCCAGCATCATTTCCTGTCTTACCATATGCAGCCCTTAGTTTTCCGAAAGAAACCACTTTATTATTGGACATTAATTCCGTGAAAACAAAACTCGTTGTAACTCCAGGATAAAAGAAACTATTGTTTTCAATTGGCAGGGTCGAAGACCAATCATTCCTTGCAGAAACAGAAACAAAAACCATATTTTTATATGAAATATTGGCTTGTCCAAATGCTCCAAGTAATCTCCTCTGGGTAACTGTATTTTCTACTACCGGAGTTGATGAAGAATTACTTATTTGATAAAATCCGGGGATATCTAATCCTGTAACACTTGTTGATAGAAAATTATCTCCACGCTCATTGATGTTCCATCCAACAAAGCCTCCCAGATTCCAGTCGTTATTAATGCTATAATCTGCATTGAGAAAGAATTCGTGATTGAATTGATAAATATAGTTTGACGCATTTGTTACACTTCCAGGATCGGAAGTGGAAGTTCCAAAGTTTGGAGACCCAAGTGCAGGCTCAACGATAGGCGTGGAATACTGCCTTTGATAACTATTTATATCAACACCGATACGATATTTAAAATCCAACCAGTCAAGAATTTCAACATCCAATTCTAGCTTACCAAATATTTTATTATTCACATATTCATTTTCAGTATTATCCAACATATAATAGGGGTTGGTAATGCCATAGGGTGTGAAATAATTGTCCACATTGTAGAATTTTACATCCTGATAGTTTTTATGATCAATCAAAGGAATATCCACTGGAATCTGAATTAAATTATTCCTGATGGAAGTTAACTCTTGTCCTCCTGGAACTAACGAAGTCTTTTCATTGGAATAATTGATACTTGAAGATAGTCGAACACGACCTGCCTTATGGCTACCATTGATATTAAAAGTATTTCTTTTATAAGAATCAAGGTCAGTTGGATAAATCCCATCGCTCAATACATTACCATAAGAGACAAAGAAATTTGTATTATCATTTCCTCCACTAAAAGAAATGGAATTGTTCCATGTACTACCATAATCAAAAAATTCATTCAAACTATTGGGTAGTGCAACATATGGCTTGGTGAGCTGTGAATTATCTACCACATTTCCCCAAAGCCTGGTCTTACCATCAAATTTTGGCCCCCACGATCCATTCTCGATAAGGAGGTGCTGACCATCCCATCCGTTACCATAAGTAGATTGATGCTCGGGTAATCTCAAAACATCAGAGACCATATAATTGGAACTTACTGAAACGCCCAAGCCACTCGATTGCTTTCCTTTTTTTGTCTCGATGATCACTACTCCGTTTGCTGCTCTGGAACCATAAAGTGCAGTTGCAGCCGCTCCTTTCAATATATTTATACTTTCAATATTGTCCGGATTGATCGTATTCGCTCCATTACCATAGTCAAATTGCTGCTTAAACATATCGCTATGTCCAACAGTATTGTTGTTTAGCGTAATCCCATCTACTACAAATAATGGCTGGTTATTTCTACCAATGGACGAAAAACCACGAATAACAATACCAGTGGAAGCTCCTGGATCTGATGAGTTATTTGAAATCATAGCTCCCGCAACTTTACCTTGTAGCCCTGATAGAACAGTGGTAGGATTTGCCTGATTTAACTCTTCTCCATCAAAAGAAGCAGTTGCATAACCCAAGCCTCTTGACTCAGATTTAAGACCAAGTGCTGTCACTACGACTTCAGTTAGTTGTTTCATGTCAGCAGCCATCACCACATCAATTGTTGATCTTGCGCCAATTTCTATTTCCTGGGTTGTAAGGCCAATAAATGAAAATACCAGCTTTCCTCCTTCTTCAGGAATATCAACTTGATATTTACCATCAATAGCTGTAACAGTACCAATAGAAGTTCCTTTTACAATTACGTTTACTCCGGGTATTGGAGTATCGTCCTCTTCAGCAGTGACAATACCAGTCACCGATCTCTGTGCCATAATGTACCCAGAAAGAGTCATCATGAGCATCATACTTAACAGTAGTATCCTCTTCATATCTAAAATAGTTAAAGGTTATAAATATCCCTAAATACTATATTTGGGAATTACAAAAGTATGGTTGAAATAGTTTTTAGTAAAAGAGAATTATGATTATTTACAGAAAAAGTGATTTTCATCATGTATTATAAAAAAATCGTAAAAAACGACCTTTTTACATATAATTCGTCAATATTGTGCCTATTAAATCAAAATATATCAAAATTAGGGATTAAAATTTAAAAATTGAAGGCAGGGGAGTAAATAATTGCAAATTGAATGTGATTAATGTCACTTACAAAAATATGATTATTTTAAGATATTATATGATTTGAATATTGGTGAATATTTTAGTTAGATATGATAAACTCAATCCTTCGGTTTATTTTTCTACTTTCTTCATCTTTGTTGTCAACGAGGGGTTTCGATTCTCCAAATCCAATAAAAGATAGTGACTGTGGCTCGATCCCTTTATTTATAAGAAAATCATATACCGACTTTGCCCTGTTGGCCGATAGGGTTTTGTTATACTTTTCGGTTCCAAGATCGTCTGTATGGCCGGCGATCAATATTTTTGTTGTTGGGTTATTTAATAAAAACTGTACGATCTTTAGCAACTCAGTTTTTGAGTCTAAAGTGATTGAAGCACTATTAAATTCAAAAAACAAGTTATTCAATTGCACAGAATTTCCTTTTTTTATTGGTTTCAGGTAAAAGTCCTTCACAATGGAGTTTCCGCTTTCACGATCTATCTCGAATGATCTGCTTTCAAAAAGATAACCCTCACGATCTATATACAAAGCGATCTTTTTATTTGCATTCAGAATAGTAAAATACTTTCCAGAAACGGGGTCAGAAGAAAAAATGGATGAAGGTTCCTCAGACCCAACATTATATAATTCAATTGATGCATCGAGAGGTTCATTGGTTTCTATATCGTAAATATGGCCGGTAAGGTAGATGCTTCTATTTTTAATGATTTGATCATCGGGGAATTCAAACTTATACAAGTAACTCTGGCTTTGTTTACTATTCCAATTACGCTCATATGAATAATATCCGTTTTTCCCATTAGTTGAAACAAACAATGAAACCTGGTCTTCATGCGTATTTAGGGGATATCCCAGATTTTCCGGCTCAGACCAGGTTGATTCTTGCAACTCACTTTTGTACAAATCAAATCCTCCAAATCCGGGATATCCTTTTGAGGCAAAAAATAAGGTAATACCATTTACATGAATAAAAGGCGATACTTCATCTTCTTTGGTATTTATTTCGGGACCAACGTTTATGGCTTTTTGCCAGATGTCTTCATGGTTTTTTTGTGACACCCAAATATCTCGTTTACCAAAACCTCCTGCCCGATCAGAAACAAAGAATAATTTTCGGCCATCAGCTGACAAGGCAGGCTGCGAATCCCAGGACATAGAATTGATATTTTTCCCTAAGTTTTTTGGTACGCTCCATTCTCCACCTGTTTTGTAAGAAATATACAGATCGCAACTTCCTATTCTTTGCCTGCCGTCGCAATTTGTAAATATCAAGACACGACCATCGGTAGATGTTGTGCATGTTCCCTCATTGAATTGAGAATTAATATTTGGGGAAATAGAAACGGGCTTTGTCCATTGTCCGCTTTCATCTTTTTGGCTGATGACAATGTTTTCATCATCATGAAAGGATTTGCCATCTCTGGCTGTATATATAATAGTTTTTTCATCTGCGGTAAGCACCGGAAAATATTGTAGTGGAAAAGCGTTGAGGATTTTGGTTAAGGGTTGTGGATGAATGTCCAAAGGATTTTGCATATGTTCCACAGCATACTCAATATTATTTCTGAGTTGAATTACATCTTTCTGCATGCGAGCATTAGTTATTCCAAACTTCACCAATTTTTCTAACACCTTGCCAGACTGCACGTATTTCCCTTGATTGAAATATACCTTTCCCAGCGAATAGTAAACATTTCTGAATCTTGGATTATTAGGCTCTATTCTAATGACTTGCTCCAAATGATACTGTTGAGCACTTATCTCTTGCAGCAATTCGTAAGAGAAAGCAAGTCTTAAATGCGCCTCAGTAAAATTTCCATCTTTGTCAACTGCACTTTTCAACGCTTCAATTGCCTGCGGAAATTTCCTTTGACGCAATAGAAGTTCTGCCTCTTTATACAGTTTAATTGCTTTTTTTGATTTGGTAGAATAGCTACTTTGACCAAAAGATAAATTGAATATAAATAGCGTTAATATAAAAAATAATCCTCCTCTCATATAATTCATTATATTTTTAAACTTAAAAAATATTCTTCAACCCGAAAAATAATGAGTTTTTCTTGATGTGATTTTGATTAAAGAAAATCACTAATAAATTGCTTTAATTGGAGGGCTGCATATTTACCACATCATTTTTTCGAATTTTTATAATCATTCAAAACTCCAAGTTCAATCCAATTGGCAACTGCTTGCCTGTTGTCACTTCGAACAAATCGCAACTGATCTCTGTAGTTTCTTATATTTCCAAGTTCGATATAGACTATTGGTGGCAAGGTGTTTTTTACAACATACAGTCCACTTCTGGCAGAAACCGTTCCATGATAATTTCTTCCCGGCTGGTGTTTGTCATATTTTGTTTTAAAAACTTTCTGAATTTCTTTTGCCAGATTTTTTCCCCGACGACTGTTATGATGGTGATAAAAAAAGACATCTATGTTTTGCCCCTTACTACGGCTATCAATATGAATAGCAATAAGTCGTTGAAATGCTCCTTTGTTTTTATTGTAGAGTCTGTTGACATCGTCTGCCCTTTGTTTTAACCTGGCTTTGTGATTCAAAGGAATGGTCTTATTTGTTATGGATTTTTCGTTTTTGTCCATTTGCAAAATCGATTCATCTCTAATCCCGTCATCTGGATCCTGAACAATAATATGCACAGTTGCTCCATGAGAAATAAGGTTTCTTGCCAGGCGAAGCGTGACGTCATAGGCATATTCATCTTCGCTTAGCGTATTATTACCATATCTTCCCAGTGCTCCAGGGTCTGGCCCCCCATGACCACTTACCAAATAATAAATAGCTCCATTGAGCTTATTATCAATTATTGGAACTTTTTCATACTTCTTTCCAAATAGCGGATAAATAATATTTTTGGCCTTGGGGCTAATTTTCCTGTGAATAATTGGAGTCAATATCTTATCTGGTAATAGATAAATATTTCCAGCAATAAGCAGCGTATCGCCATTCAGCTTTTTTTTATTAATTTTTATAAATGGCTCTTTATGGACTTTGGGTGGGAGGTCATTGCGAAACAATATTTCATAGATTCCTTCCCAATGCTGAGCAACTACTATATTATTTTCTTGTTGAGCAAAGGTGAAATGATGACATATAATTAAAATGGCAAAATACAGAATGGAATTTCTTCTTAGCTTCATCGACAAAATTTTCCTTCAATTTGCGAATATAAGGAAACTCAGAAAATTGAGATAAAATTATTTGAATACTATTCCTTAAAACTCCAGAGTAATTCTATGGTCATACCTCCGATACTACTCAAATCGACGTACGCAAATCGCCCCGAACCTTTCTTCCCTTTTTCTCCCCAGCCTCCCGACATAGAAATTTTATATCCTTTTTGCTCGAAAAAATTGATTGAGTAATCAATATCATCAACTGAAAATCCTAAATGTTGAATGCCCTCACCATGCATCCTGATATGATCGGCATATATCGTTGGGGGAGCTAAGGTAGTAATCCATTCATAAACAATATTTCCATGCCGCTGCCAACCAAGTGACATATCAAAGTTGGCAGGTTTTCCGAAATACATTTTATCTGTGACTGGTCCATGTGTGACATCAAACTTTGGCAAGCCTGCTGTAACCCAAAACCTCGACACGGGGTCAGTATCCTTAATGGCAAATGCATATTGACTAAATTTCATATTCAATTGATTCTTACCGTTATACGTTATGTTCCCGGTTCTCTCATCAATCACAAAACCCAGATAATACTTCCCTTTTTCTTTGGTATCCATTATTGTGTATTTCAAATCTCCAGTTTTCGTTTTGAGCGTGTACGTGGCGATTTTACCAATATTTGCCCTGGCCAGCTGTTGTGTCACTTCGTGAAGGTGTTTGTCATTGTCCACCTTATGGATCAACGCAACTGCTCCCTCACCATTATTTGTTAGATACCTTGAGAAAATTGTTTCACCGGCCAATGGTTGAATCCATAGTGCGTTGACTCCTCCCAAATGAGCAAT
>CAYREN010000024.1:0-23992 GCA_964423255.1 uncultured Roseivirgaceae bacterium
CAACCTTTTTAACCAAACCTGAAAGTAAGGAAACACTAAGGAGTTTTTATAGGCTGACAAGACCCGGAGGACCAGGATGGAAGAAAGTAATCATGGATGCAGAAGCAGATGGAGATATGATCGATGAAGAAAACGATGGCAAACCATGGGAAATGCCCATACAGATACTCTTGGTTTTTATTGGTTGTGTAGTCGTTTATTCAAGTTTGTTTTCAATAGGAAGCTTTATTTATGGAAATATGATGACAGCGTTTTTATTGCTAGGTATAGCAATAATTGGGACTGTATTTTTATTTAAATCATTTAGTAAGCTAAGAGCAAATTAGTTTGCATTTTCTGGAATAGATAATTTAAAAAAGGTCTAAATATTTAAGAAATTATAATTATCTAAAAATGCCATTCTTGTCTCGATTGAGAGGAGGATGGTATTTTTTTTTACATTGATTTATTGATCAGATCTACTATTGAGAATATTGAGTGATGCCCTTTGTGATAATGCTATTAAGGATAAGGTATATTATGCACCTATGGATGAAAATCTTTAGAAAGCATTTCTTTTACCTTTTTCATTCCAACACTTCCCACTTCTTCAATTAAGAAAAGATTTGGACTTGAGGGTATATTTGGCAAGTTTGGGTCAATGATGAATTTAGGAATGGATTCTTTTACATATTGAATAAGACCTGCAGCCGGATAAACTTGCATTGATGTACCTATTACAATAAAATAATCTGCTAAAAGTGTGGTTTCGATTGCCACATCCATCATGGGAACCATTTCTCCAAACCACACGATATGAGGACGCAATTGAGAACCTTTCTCACATTTATCGCCAAGCTTCAATTCCCAGCCTTCTATATTATAAATCAGTTCCGGATCAACGGTGCTACGGGACTTTAAGAGCTCTCCATGTAAATGAATTACTTTTGTTGAACCTGCCTTTTCGTGAAGATTGTCAACATTTTGTGTGATGATAGTTACATTAAAATGATTTTCTAATTCAGCAATAATTTTGTGGCCTTCATTGGGCACAGCATTTAAAACATGCTTTCTTCTCTCATTATAAAAATTTAGAATTAAACTTCGGTCCTTGGCCCAGCCCTCAGGTGAAGCCACATCCATTACGTTGTGTCCTTCCCACAAACCACCTGAGTCTCGAAATGTTTTTATTCCACTCTCAGCGCTTACACCTGCACCAGAGAGAACCACAATATTTTTCATGTGTTTATATTTTGAAGAGACATGGCCACTCTTAGATTATAATCGTGCTTTAGATTGTTTCAATAAAAATCTTAGGCATGGCCTGTTTCATTCGTTTATTTTTGTAGAGACATTGCCATTTATAGATATTAATAAACTAAATGAGTTGCTCAGTATTAAACTGAGATACGGCCTATTTCATTTATTTTTTTCTACGACCACCACGTTTTTTTGCAGGAGCTTTTTCTGCAAGTTCTACGCACTCTTCATAGCTTAGATCTTCAGGGATTTTATCTTTGGGCAGTTTAACATTCTTTTTACCGGCTTTTAGATACGGACCCCACTTACCTTTTAATATTAGGAACTCTTCATTTTCATCAAAAGTTTTTATTATCCTGCTGGCATCTTCTTTTCTTTTGGCAAGGATTAATTCGATTGCCCTTTCTTGGGTGATTGTATGGGGATCATCTCCTTCTCCCAGACCACAAAATTTGTTGCTATGTCTCACATACGGACCAAACCTTCCAATATTAGCATCTATATTTTGGTCTTCAAAAGTTCCGACCAACCTTGGGAGTTTGAATAATTCTAGGGCATCTTCCAGCGTTATGGTTTCTATCAATTGCCCTTTTCGAAGACTGGAAAACTTAGGCTTTTCTTCATCTTCCAATTCTCCTAGCTGCACACATGGTCCAAACCTGGATAATCTTGCATATATATTTTTCTTGGAAGCCGGATCTATTCCGACCAACCGTAAGGCGCCAATATCTGATTTACTGATTTTTTCTGATGATTCAACATCATTGTGAAAACTGCTATAAAATCTATCAATCATTTTGTCCCACTCAAGTTTTCCAGCAGCGATTTCATCAAATTCCTTTTCTACATTTACTGTAAAAGAAAAATCAACAATATTTGGAAATTGCTTTACTAAAAAGTCATTTACAATCATTGCAGTATTGGTAGGGAATAACTTATTTTTTTCGGCTCCTGTAATTTCAGTTTTCCCGGTTGTTACAATTTCATTATCTTTTAATACAATTTCTTTGTAAACTCTCTCAGTCCCTTCCTTAAATTCTTTGACTACATATTCTCTTTTTTGAATTGTGGTAATTGTTGGCGCATATGTCGATGGTCGTCCAATCCCCATTTCTTCCAATTTTTTTACAAGACTTGCTTCAGTAAACCTTGCCGGCGGACGGGAAAAACCTTGTCTGGCCATCATATTATTTAACTCCAGTTTTTGGCCAATATCCAAAGGAGGAAGCATATCTTCATTTTCGCCATTTGTTTCTTCGTCATCTGTAGACTCAATATAAACTTTCAGAAACCCATCAAACTTAATCACTTCTCCCTGAGCAGTAAGATTTTCCGATGCTGTTGAAATATTAATGGTGACAATTGTTCGTTCGATTTGTGCATCTGCCATTTGCGAAGAAATGGTTCTCTTCCAAATTAAATCGTATAATCGTTGCTCTCCATTATTTGATCCTGCTTCCTGATTAATAAAATTTGTAGGCCTGATTGCTTCATGAGCCTCTTGTGCTGATTTTGATTTATTCTTAAACTGTCTCGTTTTCACATAATTTGCTCCATACAATTGTTCAATTGCAGATTTGGCATTTTCTATTGCCTCCTCAGATAGATTGACAGAATCTGTTCTCATGTAGGTGATTTTCCCAGACTCATAGAGTTTTTGTGCAACGGTCATTGTCTGAGAAACAGAATATCCAAGCTTTCTGCTGGCTTCTTGTTGCAATGTAGAAGTCGTAAATGGTGCAGCAGGTGTTTTCTTTGCTGGTTTTTTCTCTAAATTTATTATTTTAAATTCAGCTCCAAGGCATCGCTGAAGAAAATCCAACGCTTCACTTTCTTTTTCAAACTTCTTGCTTAACCCTGCTTTTAGTTTTTTCGAATCATTGATATTGAATAAGACAGAAATTTTAAAAAATGATTTAGATTCAAATTTTTCAATTTCACGTTCACGTTCTACAACCATTCTGACAGCAACTGATTGAACTCTTCCTGCAGATAGCCCACGTTTTATTTTTTTCCATAAAATGGGACTTATCTCAAATCCTACCAACCTATCAAGAATTCTTCTGGCCTGTTGGGCATTAACCAAATCAATATCAATTCCTCTTGGAGATTTGATAGAATTTAAAATTGCATTCTTTGTTATTTCTCTAAAAACAATTCTTTTAGTTTTTGCATCCTCTAGATTTAAAGCCTCTTTAAGATGCCAGGATATGGCCTCACCCTCACGGTCATCATCACTAGCGAGATAGATCATATCTGAAGTTTTGACTTCCGCTTTTAGTTTTTTAATTACTTCCTTCTTGTCTTTAGTAATTTCATATGTTGGTTTAAAACCATTTTTCACATCTATTGCTGTGTCGTCTTTGGGTAAATCTCGAACATGGCCATAACTTGATACAACTTTATAATCCTTTCCCAAATAACCTTCAATAGTTTTAGCTTTAGCCGGGGACTCAACAATTACTAGACTTTTAGACATGAATAACTTTGTTTATTTATTCCTACATTTATTCTTGATAAGATAAGCGACTCCAAAAGTACTGGCACTGGCATCAATCTGATTAATTGCAATAATAAATTTAAGCTAAGGCAATTTTTGAAATCTTGGTTAATGGAGTATCTCTCACTCAATTTTAGTATTTTTATTTATCCCTTGAATTATCCAAGAAAAAAATAAAGGCCCAAATATCAACAAAAAATTATTAAAATTGCAAATCAATCTTTTACTGCATCCAAAATCTCTGAATTATAATTATAAAATTGTTATGGGAAAAACGCTATTTGTAGTTCGACATGCCATGGCCAATCCGACAGATATTGGGAGTACAGATGTTGATAGAATCCTTTCTTCAGATGGTCTTCAACAATCTTCTAGATTAGGCGCTTACATTTATAAAACGAATACTGACATATCATCTATTGAATGTAGCTATGCTAAAAGGGCAATTCAAACGGCAGAGAATATTGCAGATCAGATTGGTTTTGACATAGCAAAAATAAATAGTGACCCCGAGCTTTATGAGACTTCAGTACGCATTATTTTAAATAAAGTCTACACATTTCTCAATGAATGGGAAGCCGTGATACTCGTTGGCCATAATCCTGTATTGAGTTATTTTGTTGAATATCTGACAGGTCATCATTTTGAAGGTATGGAGGCAGGAAGTTTAGTAAAAATTTCTTGTGCTGTGGATGATTGGAAATTGATTGCAAGGGAAAATGCCTCATTTGAGTATTACGTTTCACCCAGTGATTTCACAAACTAATAATAAATGTTTGCATTAGGACGACACATCGTTGCCGAATTGTATGGTTGCAATTTGGAAAAAATTAATGATGTATCATTTGTAGAAACAAGCATGCTCGAAGCTGCTGAAATTGCTGGTGCAACAGTGATAAATTCTACATTTCACCACTTTTCACCATTTGGTGTTTCCGGTGTGATTGTGATCCAGGAAAGCCATTTTTCAATTCACTGCTGGCCTGAATTTGGTTTTGCATCTGTTGACATTTATACGTGTGGTGATACCGTTGATCCTTGGAAAGCCTATGAATATTTAAAAGACAAATTTTGTGCTTCTCATGGTTCTACAATGGAATTGAACAGAGGTCAAAAAAACTTGATAGATGCCCAAAATATTCAACCATCTGTTGTTGGTAAAAAATATTCAAAAAAGCCAAAAGAAATTAAAAGCACAAGAAACATTTGGTTTACTGAGAGAAATGAAAATATTGCTCTGTCCCTAAAACATGCTGGCGATAGACTTCACTATTTCAAATCTCCGTACCAGAAAATTGAAATCTATCAAACAGAAGCATTTGGTAAGATTTTGGTTTTAGATGGGAATATAGTTTGTGCAGAAGAAGATGAATATGTGTACCATGAAATGATAGCTCACGTACCAGTATTTGCTCATAATCATCCATGCAGGGTATTGGTGATCGGTGGGGGAGATGGAGGTACGGTTAGAGAACTTTTGCGACATCAGCATATTGAGCATATAGACTTGATTGAAATTGATAAATATGTTATTAAGGCAGCCAAGAAATTTTTGCCGGAATTGGCAAATTCTCTTAATGATAAAAGAGTTCATATCCAGATTAAAGATGGAATAGAGTTTGTTGACAGTTGCCAATCAGAATTATACGACCTCGTTATAATTGATTCTGATGATCCAGCAGGACCAGGCATTGGATTGTTTACTGAGAAATTTTACCGTCAAATTTATCGCATATTAAATGCTAATGGTATAATGATTACTCAAAGTGAATCACCAAGATTTAATCAACAAATTTTTAAAGACGTATTTAAATGTTACAGGAATATATTTGGAGATAATAGTGTGCGTTGTTATCTAATGTATTTGCCTTCATTTCCCTCCGGAATGTGGAGTTTTTCTTTTTCATCCAAGAATCACAGAGACCCCTTTATAAATCTTAATGAAGAGAAAATCAGCAAATTTTGTTGTGACAACAAATTGAGATACTATAGTTTTGATGTACATAATGCGTCCTTTGTATTGCCCAAATTTGTTCAAGAAATACTAAAATGATATCCTACTTAAAAAAGAAACTTTTAAAGAACATTGATCCAAATGGCATTGGTATAGCGGGGAAACTGTTCGGTTTGCCTTTTGATAAAGATACCTCAGAAATAATTGTAATTCCTGTTCCATGGGATGTGACTACGTCGTTCAATGATGGTACTTCGGAAGGGCCAAAAGCAATTTTGGATGCTTCATCTCAAATAGATCTTTTTATAAAGCACATACCAGATGCCTGGCAATTAGGAATAACCATGTTACCCATAGACGATGACTGGATATCCAAGAATAATCTGGCCAGAAAATTTGCCATAGAATATATAAAGTATTTAGAAGGAGCGGCAAATGAACTTTCTGAAAAAGATACTGCCTTTATATTGCAGAATATCAATATGCTTTCTGCCAAGATTAATGAATGGGTTTTAGCAAAATCATTGAAGGTTTTGAAATCGGGTAAAATCCCTGTTGTTGTAGGAGGAGATCACAGCGCTCCCTTTGGCTTGATGCAGGCAATATCCCAATCCAATAAAGAGTTTGGAGTATTGCAAATAGATGCGCATGCTGATTTAAGGCCGTCTTATGGAGGTTTTGATTTTTCTCACGCCTCAATTATGCACAATCTACTTTCCCTGGGCAATGTTTCGGGCTTGGTTCAGGTAGGTATAAGGGATTATTGCCAGCAGGAATTTGATGTCATGGAAAGTGACTCAAGGATTACAACTTTTTATGATGCTGATTTAGCTGTTCAAAGGTTTGATGGTGTTTTGTGGAATGATCAAGCAAATCAGATTGTTAACTCCCTGCCAGATATCATTTATATTTCTTTGGATATAGATGGACTGGAGCAGTCATACTGTCCCGGCACAGGCACGCCGGTGCCTGGAGGGCTAACATACAATCAATTAATTTATTTGTTTGAAAAGATTATTGAATCAGGTAAGAAGATTCTTGCATTTGATATTTGTGAGGTTTCAGGCACCTCTGGAGGTTGGGATGCAATAGTTGGTTCCAGGTTATTATATAATTTAGCCAATATTACAGCTGTCTCACAAAACCTACTTCAGAATAAATCATAAAATCTAAGGATAATAATTGGCATAATTATCAATAAAAACACCTTGGACTATAAGTATAAACGATTCAAGGAGCACAAGTTGTGTCGAATATGAAAACCATAATCGCGTATTGCTCAATGATCAACTTCTCATTTTTTTATAAGTATTTATCAAACCATTGGTAGAGCTATCATGAGAAGATACAATATCATTATCTTTTAACTCGGGCAATATTTGACTGGCCAATTGTTTACCTAATTCTACTCCCCACTGATCAAAGCTAAATATATTCCATATTACGCCTTGAACAAAAATTTTGTGCTCATACATGGCTATAAGGCTTCCCAATGTTTCGGGAGTAAGCTTATCAAACAAAATTGAATTTGTGGGTCTGTTGCCTTTAAATACTTTAAAAGGAATTAGAAATTTAATTTCTTCATCAGACATTCCCAAAGCTTTCAGCTCGACCAATACTTCATCTCTTGATTTACCTTTCATTAAAGCTTCTGTTTGGGCAAAATAATTAGCCAATAATTTTTGATGATGATCTCCAATAGGATTATGAGAATTGGCAGGTGCAATAAAATCGCACGGGATTATTTTGGTTCCCTGGTGGATTAACTGATAAAAAGCATGTTGACCATTGGTGCCGGGCTCACCCCAAATTATTGGGCCAGTTTCATAGTTAACTTCCTTGCCATTGCGATCTACATATTTACCATTGCTTTCCATATTTCCTTGCTGGAAGTAAGCCGAAAATCTATGCATATATTGATCGTAAGGAAGAATGGCTTCAGTTTCCGACTTGAAAAAGTTGTTGTACCAAATACCAATAAGCGCCAGTACAACAGGTACATTTGATTCAAATGAAGAAGCTCTGAAATGCTCATCCATTTTATGGGCGCCAAGCAATAATTTTTCAAAATTATCAAAACCAATGGTACAGGCAATGGACAAACCAATAGCCGACCATAGAGAATACCTTCCGCCTACCCAATCCCAAAACTCAAACATATTATTGGAATCAATGCCAAAAGACTCAACAGCTTCAAGGTTTGTAGATAATGCAGCAAAATGGTTCTTTACATAGTTTTTATCTTTTGCTTTCTTAAGAAACCACTCTCGAGCAGTAAAAGCATTGGTCATGGTCTCCTGAGTAGTAAATGTTTTGGAAGCCACTAAAAATAATGTTGTTTCAGGATCAAGACCTTTTAGTAATTCGGATATGTGAGTTCCATCAACATTTGACACAAAATGAGTACTAATATTTTCTTTTTTATAGGGTTTTAATGCTTCGGTAACCATCAGTGGGCCAAGGTCTGACCCTCCTATACCAATGTTTACAATATCAGAAATTGACTTTCCTGTATATCCTTTCCAATTGCCGGAAATAATACTTTCAGAAAAGTGCTTCATCTTGTTCAATACTTCTCTAATCTCTGGCATAACATCTTTTCCATCAACAAGAACGGAATCACCAGATGAATTTCTGAGTGCTGTATGTAAAACAGAACGACCCTCTGTTTGATTGATTCTATCACCTTTAAAAAAGCTTTCTATGGACTTTTCTAATTCCAATTCTTTGGCTAATTCCAAAAGCAATGAAAATGTTTCACTCGTAATTATATTCTTAGAGTAATCGATAAGAATATCTTTAAAAGTCAACGAAAATTTTGAAAAACGATCCGCATCATCTTGAAATAGATCTGTCATTTGAAGATCTTTTACAGTGGTATTAAAATGTTTTTGAAGTTTTTCCCAAGCTTTGGTTTGAGTTGGATTAATATTTTTCAACATTTCTAAATGTGTTTTGCGTTAATATATAGAACACAAAAATAGTCAAATTGGATAAATCAATATGGAAATAGGAATAGTTTATTCTCAAATTCAGGTAGCTAGTCGAATTTGTTTTTATGTGTTAATAATTGAATATTTTTCTATTGTAAAAATTTCCTTTATTAGAATTTAATATTTTAAAAATCTTTACTGTGAATAAAAGGATTGCAATTTGCTAAATGTGGTCTATTTGAATTTGTATCAGGATAGCAGTTTTATTTTGACTTTTAGTTTTGAATCCGATTTCATTTTCTGCCCAGGAGATATTATTCGGTGTTATAATTTTATCTTCCAAAAGAGCATCTAAGTTTTCATTGATCCGTCCAGGATATTTTTTGAGATTATCGAGTAACTCCTTAAAATCTATTGGATTCTTGCTGTAAAGGATGCAGAGGTTTTCTTGCCCGGAATTGCCAATTATTTTAATATAGTTGTCCTTGCTTGGGATTGTAACTTCACTTGATTTATAAATTAGTGCTGGGCTTATATTTTCTTTATAAGGAAAAATTCTAAAAAAATTATTTGATTCGTCAATGCCAAAAACATACACAAACGTTGGGTTGTCGTTTTTGATATACACCCTGAAATAGCTGCCAGTTGAAAGGGGGCTCATAGTTCTAAAAATTCCATTTTCCAGTTTTTGCATTTTAATATCTT
This sequence comes from uncultured Roseivirgaceae bacterium, assembly GCA_964423255.1. Taxonomy (GTDB): domain Bacteria; phylum Bacteroidota; class Bacteroidia; order Cytophagales; family Cyclobacteriaceae; genus JAAUQL01. The sequence goes on from CAYREN010000024.1 coordinate 9,332, forward strand.
TGTTATCATTAAGCTTTAAATTTATTGAACCAGAAAATTTATAATTTCCATCAAGGGATTTGTCGATATTGAATACTTCATATGCATATTTTGTAAAATTCAAAAAGTCTTTGTACCTAATCCATATAAACCCACTGTTTCCCCATTTTGTACCCCAACTATTTATTACCTCAAAAGCTCCTCCATATTTCTGATCATCATAACCAATAACACAAAGTGCGTGACCTGGATATTTCGTGTTTATATTTTCACTGGGCTGCCAAAAGCCTTTAGCCCTGTAGAAAGAAGGTGGGCAATACATACCAATCACTACCGGAAGGTTTTCTGATAATGATTTTTTAACAGCCAATAGCTTGAACCTATCAGAATGTTTGAAATCAAATAATTTAGTAAAATCACTTATTTGGCCGGAATTATCTTTTTGTAAGATTTCATCTGGAATTCCTCGAGGGCAAAACTCTAAAAAATCAACATACTTTTTTACGCCCTTGTTTTTTAAAAAGTTTAGCGCTGAAAAAAGATCGACACCTTGATCACAAGTTTCGTCTTCAGATTTGCGAATATGATAGTAATTATAAGCTGGTGAATATGTTTTTTTGGTAATATATGCTCTACCACTCCAATTATACCTTTGGGCTTCCAGTATTGTTTTGGCACTCCAGGAAGATGCCCACGATGGGGAGGTATTTAATTGAAGTTGATTTCCAGGTTTTGGGCAATACCTTTTTAATGAAACAAAATTGGGTAATTCTTCAAAATCATTGGGACTGACATTGGCCTTAATATTTGCGCGTTGATAATTATCATCATTAAATACCAAGCCGGTACTGTATAATTGTCCTTCAGCAAGATGATGAAGAAAAATAAGAATGGTTAGGACAAGATAACGCATCAACTATTTCACCACAAAAATGAAATCACTTCCTGGTTCGTTGGTTCCAAATTCTCCAAATCTTGGTTCAGGATCAATTTTTTCAACAAATGACTTTATCTCAGAAAGAGTAAGTACATTGTCATCACCCCCATATGACCGAATAGCCTCCAGCATTTTTCTGGTAAAAGGAGAATGTTGACCAGGTCTGCCATCAGAAACATATTCTTTTCCACCGGATGTGAGAAATTTTCTTGTCTTTTGTTTAAGCTTGCGATTGATATATTCATATTGTTCCAATTCATCTGAATTAGGACCATATCCACGATGAGCAGAGGATCTGATAAATGGATCGAAAGTGCCTCCGAAACAAGCATCAATAGTGAGGAAGATGTGCTTGTTTGGAATATTGTCAATAATTCCTCTGAGGTTGTTATGCGAAATGTATGAAAGTCTTTCTTCGTCTGTTATTTTAGAATCTGCACAAACCAAATATCCCTGATTGAATAATTGATCGAAATGACCATGTCCAGCAAACATGATAAATAACTGATCATTAGGCATGAAACTTTTTTTGGTGTATTCTCTCAATTTTTGAAGAATTTCTCTTTTTGTTGGGTTTTTGACTACTTCTACTTCAAATCCATAGATAGATTTTAAATCAGTAGAAATTGTTGATACGTCATTAACGGGATTTAATAAGTTATCCCAATAGTCGTATTCATCCGTAGCAAATAAAATAGCGTAATCTTTTCGGTTTAAAGCATCGTTTTTTTGCTCATCTGCAACAACATTAATTTTGCGAATTGAAGTGACGGTTCCTCCATCAATGTTTGTCGCAGTTATTCTAATTGTATTTTCACCAGACCGCAATAACACTTCTGTATCAACTATTTGTTCATAGTCATTTATTGCTTTAATAGAAACCACCTCTAAACCCCTTTGCTTTATTAACGGGTAGTCATTTAAAAATACATCTACTTTTTCCAATACATTTATAGACTTGATATTGACATGAAGTTTGTATTTTCTGCTTTTATAAATGGTGCTTTTAGCTTGGGGATTTATCCAATTAATTTCTGGAAGCAAAGCATTGACTTCTGTTTTTGCAGAAGTAAAGTCTAAGAAAAACTCATCTGTTTGTCCAGAAAAATTCATTTTCTGAGCAATGGCATTGGATAGAATAAAAAATAAAAAAATGGTATTAAATGTTTTCATAATAATTTTCATTTAACAGATAAAAAAATTAATTCCTGACAATTCTTCCATGAAAATTTTTCGACAGTGAATTGTTAGTAACCTTAATGCTGTATATATATATTCCTTTTTTAATTTTCATGTTTTGACCTGCATCCCAATCAATGTTGTAAAGCCCATGGCCAACATGATCTATATTTCTATTATATACTTTTTCGCCAAGAAGGTTGAATATATTGTATTCAAGTTTGTATTCATTATTTGAATATGGCAGGTTAATAGGGATTGTGACTAAGTCGTTAAATGGATTTGGATAGGGACTTAGGGCTTCAATTTTCATTTTGCTTAGTACATTTTGGATATATGACTTATCTCCATAGATGATCTTAAATGTTGCCTGTTGATCCAGCGCAAATGAATGACTTACATTCATTTGCATATCTATTGCTTTTTCCTGAAGAACATCATAAAGAATTAGTTTGTTTTGAGCTTTTGCAACCTGATTGGCATTCCAGCTAATTGTAATATTTTTATTATCATAATTTGTTGAAGCAACAAATTCCCATATGTGATTGTCTTTAATATTTACAACATCTTGTGCAAAAGATGTTGAGAAATGTTCTGGATGATCGAAATACATATCTAGATGATTTAAAAACCTGGGTAGTAGTGGTCGATCAAAATTGTCGTAAGATTGCTTAGCAAATTCAGCCATGCCAAATCCACCCATTTCATTTTTTTGCTTCCCATTATCTAGTGTGAAATTTACCAACCAATTTTCTTCATTTTTCGATATTCTCCCTCCGTTGTTTTGAGTTATACCCAATGGAATTTCTAAACTTATTTTTTGGTTGGCAAATACAAAGCCTCCAGCAAATTCTTTGAGGTTAAATGTTTCAAAGTATTTTTCATTAAAGGAATAAAGGTTTAATCCTTCGTTAGCATATCCATTATAATTAAGAACTTCATTCCAATCCAATTGAAAAGGGTATGGATTGCCAATCATGTTCCAACCTTTTTCTAAATTTATCACAAACAGATTATCCCAATTATTTTCAGATACCTGGGTATTTTCAAATAATATTAACTGATTGAGATTATCACTTTTATTGAACCAATATCCATGTCCTTGCTTTATTTCACCAGAGTTACTTGTTCCTATTTCTATTGTCTTTTTAAACTCATATTCAAACAGTCTCCATGTGTCGTTACTTGAAGATGGATAATCTGCAAATATTCTTGAAGCCTTATCATTATCAATATTATATGGATTTGAAATAATTTTGTAACTGTCCTGTGATCCATTGAAAGTCTTATTAACTGGATCAAATGGTTTTACGTCAAACTGATTGTAGATGTATCCAATATCTGTAGAGTCCACATTTTGAGCAGCGTCAGTCACCCTGAAATAATATGATAAGCCCATCTCGTCAGACATATTTGTATTAATACTGGCACTTACAATAAACAGTCTTCCTCCCTCTTTTTCAGTATATATTGTATCGAGCGACATGTATGATCCCTGCGAGCGAATCGGCCTATAAAAAAATTCTACCGATTGCAACTCTTGGTTGTCGGTGGCTTTGATGGAAACGGTCACTGAATCAGAATTTTCCTTAATTTGATTTGGGTTTAAAAAGAAATCTAAAATTCTTGGGTTTTCCTTATCGTTGATTTTTGTAACCTCAATTGTAAAAGATTGAATAACCGACAACCCGCCATCATCGGTAGATTTAACCTTGATATGAATGAAATTTGCAGAAGGTTCATTGTCGTTAAAGACAAGGGCAGATTTAGTGATTAGATATCCTAAATCATCAATAAAAAAATATTTTGTTCCTTTTATTAATTCAAGATGGTGATTGTCAGATTTGTCTTGGTCATAAGTGACAAAGTTATCTATTGCATATCCCAGTCCCATGCCATCTTGAATTTGTCTTTTATTTAAAGTGATGCTATCAGGGGCATCATTCATATCTAAAACGGAAATGGTAAAAGATTCCATTTTAATAAATTCTCCATCTGTTGCCTTTAACCTTACTTTAAAACTATTTTTAACTTCATAATCTAAAGCCACAGAAGGCTTAAGCTCATTGTCTATTAAACTAAATTTGTCGTTGTCTTCGTCTCCTTCTCCTTGAGAAAGACTGAATGAATAATTGGAATCATTGTCAGGATCGACAACATCGATTATGGCAGTCGATTGAGGATTATTCTCTGGAAAGTTAGAAGGGGTTAGCGTAATCGCCTCCGGCATTTCATTGATATCTATCACACTAAATACCAATGGTTTTTCAGTTGCTAAACCTTTTTTGTCAGTAGCTTTTATTCTTATAAATTGTTGAGGAGTAGCTTCAAAATTTAATGATATAGCCAGCTTTAGCACATTGGTTCCTGACGCTATACTAAAATTAGAATTGTTATCGGATCCACTGCCGGAAACTAAAGTGAAAGTATGCGTATCACCATTGTCTTGATCATCAACGTAAATATTGGTCGAAAATGATAATGGGTCTAAATTTTCTTTTACCGTTAAAGGTTTAGACAGCCGTAAATTTGTTGGCTTTTCATTTATATCATTGATGGTCAATAAAAATGATTTATCTATATATTTGCCTTGATTATCTGTAGCTCTAACTCTAATAGACCTGGTTTCACTTTCCTCATAATTTAAAATCTTTGCTACCTTCAACTCACCCTCATTCACTGAAAAATAAGAGTTGTCTGTACTTCCAGGGCCAACCACAAAGGAAAATATAGGAACTTCATCTTCGGGGTCAGGGTCTATTGCAGAAAAAGCGGCAAATTTTGATCCTGTGTTTTTATTTTCGTTTTGCGTGGTATTTGAGATTGCTAGGTTTTTTGGTGAATTGTTATCATATCTCCAAATCTGGGTATTTATAAAATTGTCAGATTCATTATTCCAGCCAAGTAAAAATTGATTGTTAATTGGATTATGAGAAATAAATTGATTTCTAAGCGAATGATTTTGAGCTATTGGCGTACCGGTATTTACAGCAACAATTGTGCTCTCTTCTCCTATAGGTGTTAAATTGGACTTGTCAACTCGCTGAATATAACTGTTGTACGTATTGCTATTGGAATTTATCCATCTGGATCCATAAAAGAATACAATATATTCATTGCTGAATTTGCTAAATTGAATGCTGGGGTTTTTAGCATCTTCAGTATTAGGATCGGAAGGTAATGTTGTTATTGATTTATTGATAGGAGATAAAAGGGCCCCGCTTTGACTATGGATTTTTTGAGCCTTAATTTTATAATTAAGAGAGGCGGTAGAAATTTGATAATATGATTCTTCATAAACAACAACAATCTCCTTGTCAGAGGAATTAACAATGAATGATGGATTTATATATGAAACACCAGAAGCTAGCGTGGGGCTTACTTTAATGAAATCAATAATTACATCTCCGGTTGATGGTTCTAAATACCCTGCCCATATTTCAGTACCAATTGAAGTGGAAACTTCAAAACACGAAAAGATATTACCATTATTCCATGCAATTCGAGAATTTGTGATTCCATTATTTTCAAATGAAAATGAATTTTTGTCAATTTTAGTGGCTGTCAAGGAAATAGATTTAGTGTCTGCATTTACATAACTAATATTAAATTCAGTACCATTCGCACCCAGTTTTACGTGATAACCAATCATATACCTATTAGATACTGGATTCAATGCTATGGAAGTATTTTCAAATGGATCGGATAGTGGATCGCTGGCTAATTCTATAGGAGAGTTTTTTATGCTAAATGTAGAAGCACTGATGGTAAGGAAAAGTACTTTGCTCCCAAATTGTGCAGAAGATTTGTAAACAATCAGGAATTCATTTTCTTGTTGGTTATATACAATATCCAGATCGCTAATTTTAGAATTACTACATTCCGTTAATATGATACTATCTCCATTTTTCTCTCCTGTTATTGCATTAATTCGAGCGCCATACATCTTTTGATAACCTAAGCAACTTTCATCAAAATCTGTGTAAACCACAAAGTATTCACTGTTATCAGGATTATAAACTGATTCTGGAGAAGCATCTCCAGCATTCATTCCCAATATTTGAACTTGTTTATTGATCATTTCCTGAGATTCATCCGCAGCAACAGGACCACAAGTAAACAGAAATGCGATAAGTAAGCATCCATAAATAATTGAGCGATATGTATAATTTCTTCGTTTCATTATTTTTCTGGTACCCCGGGAGGATTGGGGATTCCGGCATCTTCGTCTTTAGAAATTATCAATATACCCACAAGGACAGCAATAGCTGCAGGTATTATTTTATATCCCAATGGTATTTTTCTTTTCACAGAAAAATTCTCACTTGTTTCTTCATAAATTTGATTTTCAGTATTTAGTATTTGAATTGTGTATCCTTTTCCCGGCTTAAGATTTGCAGGGACTTCCCAGTTGTAAGATCCTGAATTCTCCAATAAAAATGGGTCTGAGATAGGAACACCATTTCGATTAATTTTTATTAAGACCTTACGGCTTTTGGTACTTGTTTCCCATTTAAAATTGAAGTCTTCTCCTCTTATGATTTTTTGGTTGCTATCAATATTCTTGAAGGATACGTAAGGGATATATTTGTTGCCTTTGACCTTTAAACTAAAATCACCCTTGAAAATCCCCAGCTCCTTTTGGGCATCCCAGTAAATAATTTTATTTGTACCGATTTGAATTTTTTTTCCTACGTCACCTGTAGTTTGCTGAAGAGGTGCGGTGAAATTATCGTGAGACCCATAAAGATATAGCTCATAGTCTACATCTTTTTCTCCTAAAAGAAAATCATATTTTACTACCACTAAACCATTTTCAAAAGTCATGGAAACGCTATCCAATTCTTGACTTTTGGCGAATGTTATGGAACATAAAAAAACAAAAATAAAAAAGTTTAGTTTTAGCCTCATTAAAAAAAATCCTTGTAAAGCCAGGATAATAAATTAATTCAATTGATTTAAAATGATCTCCTATATCTTAGTAAAAGTGGCCAATCATCTAAACAATTACTTTAATACAACCAGGGCTTAAAGGTAAGCTATTATTCTGATTCTAAATCAAGTATTTAGCTAAAATAAAAAATTCGAGTTACCTTGTAATATTTTAATAAAAAAAGAAATAATTAGACTTTTGTCATCATTGAATTGTCTATCATTTGCAGGATAAAATCATAAAATTGAAATGGTATTATTTAAAGATAAAGTGAAGAATAAAAACTGGAAAATTGAAAATTAAGCCAATTCTCTCAGGTCAACCGGCACTACTCTTGACACGCCCTGCTCTACCATCGTAATGCCGTAAATAACATCTGTACTTGCCATAGTTCGTTTATTATGGGTAATGATGATAAATTGAGAATCTTCAGAAAACTTACGAATTATTTTATTGAACTTATCTATGTTGGCATCGTCAAGAGGGGCATCAACTTCGTCGAAAATACAAAATGGTGCTGGCTTTAGCAGGTATATTGAGAAAAGTAAGGATGTGGCAGTAAGTGTCTTTTCACCACCAGAAAGCTGACTGATAGTTAATGGTTTCTTACCTTTTGGTTTGGCAATGATTTCTATGGAAGACTCTAATGGACTTTCAGGTGTTAACAATCGTAAATCACAGTCATCTTCGTCGGTAAATAGTGATCTAAAAACTTTGATAAAGTTTTCTTTAATTTTATAAAATGCCGTTAAAAATGTCTCCTTAGCAACAAGATCAATTTCATCAATTGTTGTAAGCAACGACTCTTTGGCTTTTACTAAATCATCTTTTTGTTCAGTGATAAAAATATGTCTTTCTTTGATTTCATCATAAGCCTCCATGGCCATCGGATTTATAGGTCCGATTTTCTCCAATACTCCTTTTAGCTTAATCACTTTTTCGGTAAGTTCTTTCTCAGAAAGTTGAGATTCAATTTGGTTTAAATCCGATTCAATTAGATCAGAAATGTTAATATCAAATTCAACTGAAAGGCGTTCTTTCACAGAACTCATTTCAAGTTTTAAGTCATTAGCATTATTCTGAAATTTCATTAGAAGGCTATCGATATCCTCTTTTTCAGCATGGATTTTTCGTGAGTTTTTATCAATCTCATCTATATGACCTCGCGTAGCATAGTAGTTTTTTTCGGCTTCATTTACACCTTGTTCTATTGATTCTTTTTCTTTGTATAGATCAATCAACTCATCTTCCCTAATCACATTGCTGTCAAGAAGTTTTTTTATTTCTTCTTCATTTCGAGTTAAGTCACGAGTGTTTTTTTCAATTCTTTCCTTTGCATTTTCCCGAGTATTTTCTTTAAAAGTTATTTCTTGCAAAAGACTATCGGACTTATTTTGTTGTTGAAGAAAAAGGATATTTCCCTCGTTAAACTTTTGCGATTTTTTTTCCAGTAATGTTTTATGGCTGTTTAATTCTTCTACAAGATCCAAAAGTCTTACACCCTGAGAATTAATTTCTGTTTTTAGACTTTCTGCTATTGGAGTAAGTTTAATGATTTCCTGAGAGAGAAGGTCTAAATTTTCTGCGATGTCTTCTTTTCTTACAGTATTGCTACTTAATAGATTGGCCATTTGCTCTTGCTTAGTTTCGAATGAAACTAACTCTTGACTGATTAAGTTAATTTCCTTTTGAAGATTTTCTATAGGAATAATTCTTGTCTGAGATTTCAATTGTTTGATCTCCTCAGACTTTTGCTTATGATTCTCAACTATTTCTTCAAGTTTTAATTGCAGTTTTTTAACGATTACTTGAAGCTTTTCGAGATTTTTTGCCCTTCCAATACGTTTTCCTTCAAAAAGTCCAACAGAACCACCAGATATCGAAAATTTCCGTTTTGTGACCTTTCCATTATCAGTAATAAATATACTTTCATTGTTCTTTGGAATGCTCGATTCAGAGCCAGAAACAATATATACATCGTCAAGCATATGTGCCACCAGGTGTTTATACTTATTTTCAAATTCAACAATCTCCGTAGCAGGGATTGCATTGTCAAAAAGTTTGGGGTCATGTGGTTGGAACTTGTCAATTTTTTCGAGAATAAAGAAGTGTGCTTTACCTTTAGCAGCATCATTCAGTAAATTTATAGCTTTAAAAGCATCCTCTTCCTCATTTACGATATAGTAATTCATGAATGGCTCAAGAAAATTTTCTATCGTTACTCGATACTTTTCATCACAACTGATTATATCAGAAAGCAGGGGCGCATTTTTATTCCAATTTACTTTTTTCTTCAAGTATTTTATAGCTTCAGGAAAGCCTTCAAGATTTTCTACCAGTGATTTTGTGAGGTTATACTCATTTTGTTTAGCATCAAGTTTCCGTCCTGTCTGCAGCTTTTCTTCTCGAATTACCTCTATTGTTTTTTCAGTAGATTCAATGGTTTTCTGAAGTTGATTTTCATTAGTTTTAAGTAAATTAAGTTCCTTTTCTTTCGAGAACAGTTCTTTATTCAATTGCTTTAATTTCCCATCAAACTCTGCTAGGTTGGCTGTTTTTTCTGTAGAATCGAAAGTTGTTTTTTCAAGTTCCAGTTTAAAAGAATTTTGTTGGATTTCTTTTATCTCAAGGTTTTTAGAGGCATTATATAATTCTTCTTTTTGTATTCGATTCGTTTCGTCTAAAATGTTGTATTCAGTTTGCAGCTCATTTGTTTTTATCTTTTGTTCTTCAAGATCACTTTTTAGAGTAGCCAAAATAAGTTGATTTTCTTGCAGCATCTTTGATGCAGACTCTTTCTCTTGATGAAGGCTTTTTATAGCAAATATTGCTCTTTCCTGGCTCTGTTTGTCTTGGGCCAATTGTTCTTTGATGCTATCACTTTTGTCATTTAGAAACCTTAAACGCTCATACTTTATTTTTTTCTCGCTTTCATAATTTCGAATTTTGCCTACATGGTCATTCAATGTTTTTTGGCGACTTGAAAGTAGTTTTTCCTTGTTAAGGAGCTCCATTTTGGCTTTCTCCATTTCAGCATCTTTTTCAGATATTTGCTTAATAAGGCTGACTTTTAAATCATGCTCATTTTGCAATTGCTTATTGAGATTATAGAACGCAATTTGTTGCTTTTCAATGCTTTTAACTCCAAGTTCAATACTGTGCTTTTTGTATTCTTCCTTTATAGAAAAATATCTTTTTGCTTGTCTTGCTTGCCGTTCTAGAGAACGCATATTTTTTTCTATCTCAAATAATAAATCTTCAACTCTGTCTAAGTCAGCGTCAGTGTCTTTCAGCTTTTTAAGCGTTTCCTTTTTCCGCACCTTAAACTTTGATATTCCAGCAGCTTCTTCAAAAAGGTGTCTTCTTGAGTTGTCTTTGTCATTGAGAATGTCATCTACCATACTGAGTTCAATGATGGCATAGCTGTTGGAGGCGATTCCAGTATCGAGGAATAAATTAGTAATGTCTTTCAAACGGCAGTTGATGCCATTTAACAAATATTCACTATCGCCCGACCTATAAAACCTTCGGGTTATCGTTACATCATTGTATTCAACAGGAAGTAGATTTTTTGTGTTTCTGAAACTTAATGAAACTTCGGCAAGCTGTGTGGCTTTTCTTTTTTTAGTTCCGTTGAAAACTATGTTTTCAAGTTTATCTGATCGTAATGCGCTGATTTTTTGTTCGCCAAGTACCCATCGTATGGCATCAACAATGTTGGATTTTCCGCAACCATTTGGACCAACAATCCCTGTAATCCCTTCTCCAAAATTGATTTGAACTTTGTCGCCAAAGCTCTTAAATCCTTTAATTTCCAATTTTGTGAGTTGCATGCAGTTATATCAAATTGTATAGAGGCCTACCAAAGAAAGCAAAGTTAAAATTAAATTTATATATTTGAATCACGATGGAAAATTTAGAAACTTATCTATATATTTTTTTTGCTGTCATTTACATTATTAGTAGAGTATTGAAAGCAAGAACTAAAAAAGGCCAAATGCAAAAGCCTGTTTCAAATCCTCAGCGGCAACCATCTCATCAAGTGCCAAAAAGTCCATCAAAACCGAAGCGGGGATTTTCATTTGAAGATATACTAAAAGAATTTGAAAAGAACCTGGCCGGTGAGCCTGTCGAAGAAGAGAAAGTATTTCCAGTTGAGGAAATAAATCATGAAAAGCCTGTGACTATTACTGAGGAAGTGGTTGAAGAAAGGCCAAACAAATATCAAAGATACAGACACAAATCATTTAAAGAAGGCGGGATCGAGATCATAAGAAAAAGATCGGAATTTTCTTTGAATGAAAACTATAAAATTAAGGAGGAGGTTGCTGGAGAGTATGCGAAAATGTTACGTGATCCTGATGGCGTAAAAAACGCTATCGTCCTTAGTGAAATTATCAATCCAAAATACTTTTAGTATCTTTTATCCCGACATCAAATTAATTGAAATTCCTACAAATTTTCTTCCAATTTCAAGTTATTATCATTGTGGCGCTTTCATTGCATTAATTGATTAGTTTACTGCTAATTTTTGATTGAAAAATTTAGGCTGAAATGGATTTTTATTTTAAATTTGCACCTCAAAATAGAAAGCCGTTGCAATTAGCATTATCACCATATCGAATAAATTTTGACTCTTCAAGGAGGAGGCCCTCTGCGGGCTGATATATCTTTACATTACCTATGCGGTAATTCCAAAAATTCTTTTTTAAAATATTATTGTAACTTCATAAAGTTTCATTTTAGCTGAAATGACTGATTTTAAAATTCTGGTAGCAACCAGCGAACATAGTAAATACGCAGAGGAAATAAGTAAGCTAATAGCATCTTCTGCTTCTGCCAGAGGCACTGGTATTGCGAAAAGATCTACCGATTATATTATAAATAAAATGGAAGATGGTAAAGCTGTTATTGCCATTTCCAATGAAGGAGACTTTGCTGGATTTTGTTACATAGAATCGTGGGGAGAAAAATTTGCCGCAAATTCCGGGCTTATTATCTCTGAGAAATTCCGAAAGATGGGTCTTGCAATGAAAGTAAAGCGAAAAGCCTTTGAGCTGTCTCGAGAGAAATTTCCTAATGCAAAATTATTCGGTTTGACCACTAGTCTGGCCGTCATGAAGATCAACTCCGAATTAGGATATCGTCCTGTAACATTTTCAGAGCTCACCGATGATGAGCAATTCTGGGAAGGATGCCAGAGTTGTGTAAATTATGACATATTGACCAGGACTAAGCGTAAGCATTGTTTGTGTACAGGAATGCTGTACAACCCTGTAGTAAAATACAAACATCAAAAGAAAAAATTTAAAGACTATAAAGACAAATATTCTGAATGGTTAAAAGCTAAAAGAGATTTTCTTTTAGGGAAAAAGAAGTAGTTCGAGAATATAAAAACATTTTTTAATTATGAGCAAGAAAAAAGTAATACTGGCATATAGTGGTGGATTAGACACATCATATTGTGTAAAATATTTAACTGAAGATAAAGGTTATGAAGTTCATTCTGTTCTGGTGGACACGGGAGGGTTTTCTGCTGAAGAGTTAAAATCAGTTGAAGAAAGGGCCTATAAAATGGGTGTGACTAACCATAAAAACATATTTGCTGTAAATGATTTCTATCAAAATTGTATCAAATATATGATTTTCGGAAATACACTTAGAAACAATACTTACCCTCTTTCAGTAAGTGCCGAGAGGGTTTTTCAGGCAACATCAATCGCTAACTATGCGGTGAAAATAGGAGCTGATGCCATTGCACATGGAAGTACCGGAGCAGGAAACGATCAGGTCCGGTTTGATATGATATTTCATATAATGGCACCTGATGTAGAAGTAATAACTCCTATACGAGATATGCAATTGTCACGGGAAGCCGAGATCAAATATCTAAAAGGCAAAGGTGTGGAGATGGATTGGTCAAAAACACTTTATTCTATTAATCAGGGAATTTGGGGGACTTCGATTGGTGGAAAAGAAACATTAACATCTGATCAAAATTTGCCAGACGAGGCATATCCGAGCCAGTGTAAAAAAGATAGCCCACAAACCATCACGCTTAAATTTACTAAAGGGGAGTTAGTTGGCTTGGATAACGAAACATTTGAAAACTCGGTTGATGCCATTCAAAAATTAAATACCATTGCTTCTGAATTTGCAATTGGTAGAGATACCCACGTTGGAGATACCATCATAGGGATAAAAGGTAGGGTTGGTTTTGAGGCTGCAGCCCCAATGATAATCATCAAAGCTCATCATTTGTTGGAGAAACATGTGCTCACCAAGTGGCAACAATATTGGAAGGAGCAATTGGGCAATTGGTATGGAATGTTAGTGCACGAAGGACAATTTCTCGAACCCGTTCTTAGAAATGTAGAGAAATTTCTTGAAGATACTCAAGATCATGTAACAGGCGAAGTTATTGTAAATCTGTTACCATATAGATTTACCCTTCAGGGAATCAAATCAACATATGATTTGATGGCTTCAGAATTTGGATCATATGGAGAAATGAATAAAGGATACTCAGGGGAGGATGTAAAGGGATTTTCTAAAATGCTATCTAACCAGGTAATGATTTATAATAAAGTGAGCGAGGCAAATGAAAAAGATTAAAGTAGGAGTAATCGGTGGTGCGGGATATACAGGTGGCGAGCTGATTCGAATTTTACTCAATCACCCAGAGGCAGAATTAACTTTTGTTCACAGCACCAGCAATGGTGGCAATCCTTTTTATAAGGTGCACACTGATTTGATTGGAGAAACGGAAATGACATTTACGGATGTTTTTGACGATTCTGAAATTGACGTATTGTTTCTATGTTCAGGTCATGGACAATCGAAGCTTTTTTTGGATAAACACAAAGTGAGAGATTCTGTGAAGGTGATTGATCTGAGCCAGGACTTTAGGATTAAGGATTCAAACCACCCAAGATTATTTACATATGGACTGGTAGAATCGGAATATGATCTAATAAAGAAGGCTGAAAACATTGCTAATCCCGGATGTTTTGCAACCTGTATTCAACTTGGATTAATTCCTTTGGCGAAGACAGGAAATTTAAATACTGAAATCCACATCAGTGCTATGACTGGCTCTACCGGTGCGGGGCAAAAGCCTACATCGATGTCTCATTTTTCTTGGAGAAATAATAATATTTCAGTTTATAAAGCATTCCAACACCAGCATTTATTGGAGATTGGTCAAAGTCTTTCAAGTTGGCAAAGTGGTTTTGAGCAGGAGATCAACTTTATCCCTTTCAGGGGAAACTTCACACGGGGCATCTTGGCTTCGATTTATATGGATACGGATTTGAGCGAACAGGAGTTGATTTCAATGTTTAAGGATTATTACGAACCTTTTCCGTTTGTTCATATTTCTGATGATAATATAGATTTAAAGCAGGTAGTGAATACAAACAAAGGATTGCTGCACATCGAAAAGCATGGGAAAAAGGCATTTATTCTATCAGCAATAGACAACCTGATAAAAGGAGCCTCCGGACAGGCAGTGCAGAATATGAACCTGATGTGCGGGTTGGACGAAAGTGCTGGGTTAAATTTGAAGGCAGTGGTGTTTTAAAATGATTGAATGAGAGAATCAATCTATATAAAAATACGTTTTCACATTTAA
>CAYREN010000025.1:0-2706 GCA_964423255.1 uncultured Roseivirgaceae bacterium
ATTGTTGAAGCAAAGGAAATGGATGTGAGTGTACCGATTTGTTTAACTAACATTTACTTACGGGTAACATACGTTTGTAAGTGTTTGTAATCGTTTGTAAACAGATAAATATTTTTTAAATTTATGCAATGGATAAAAAATGTTTAGAATGTGGTGATGCCTTTGTGGGTAGGAGCGATAAGAAGTTTTGCTCAGATCAATGTCGTACGACTTACTACAACAGACAAAATACAGACAGCACCAACTATATGCGAAACATAAATCGCATACTCAGAAAGAACAGAAAGATACTTTCAGATCTTAACCCCAATGGGAAATCAAAAATTAGTAAAACCAAAATGCTGGACCTTGGGTTCAATTTCAGTTATTTTACAAATGTGTATAAAACCAAAACGGGTAAAGTGTATTATTTCTGCTATGAGCAAGGCTACTTACCAATCGAGGACAATCAATTCGCTTTGGTGCACAGAAAAGAATATGTTTCTTAATTAATAGAACCTTGTTATAAATTCAGAACCCTATATCATACTAAATATTGTGAAAAAATAATTGTTAAAATTATCAGCCATTAAGTAATCTGTCTGGGATTTCTTTGAGTTTGTATATTTCCCAGAAAAATGCATCTGCCGCATGCTGATCACCTGGGAAATTTTGCATAGATTTTATTTTACCATTTTCTATTGTATATAAAAGCACCCAATTCATGTCAAGTTTTTTATCACCCACCTGTGCCCAACCTCGATGGCAGTCAATTACATGATTGTCGTTTCCCTCCAAAATGATTACTTCAGCATTGAATTTTGCTTTTTGAAGTTGTCGGTAATAGGCAATTACTTCTTCGATACCTTTTTTCGTTCCTGCCAAGGGGTGATGTCCAGGAACCTGCCATTCGATATCCGTTGAAAATATGGAACGGAGACCAACAATGTCGTTGCTTTCGTAATACTTGAAAAATTGTTTTACTACGGCTACGTTTTCGAGTGATGTTGCATTTAATAAATCTTCCATAACAGTAAATTTAGGTTTGAAAAATTATACTATAAGATAATTATTTTTTTGGTTTAATGCTTTATTTTAATATGATATTTTTCACTTTTCTATTTGTTGAAACGATTTTTTAAAACAATAGTAAACATTGATATCAAATAAAGCAGGTGATTTTCTGTGGCGATTCACAATTTCAATTTTAATGGTGTGTCGCAAATAAATTATTTAGTAATATTGGCATCAAGAAGTACAAAATAAACTTTGATGATTTTACACATATTGAAAGCTAGTGCGGAAGACTATAATGAAATGACCAACATTTGTGTTCAATCAAAAAAACATTGGGGTTATTCTGAATTTCTTATTGATTTATGGAAAGATGAATTAACGATTACCCCGAGATTTATCAGGAATACAAATGTTATAAAAATAGAAAATGAACTCGGGGTGATATTGGGTTTCGGGTCTATCGAAATAAACGATGCAAAGAAATATTATCAAATTACTCATCTCTGGGTTTTGCCATTGTATTTCGAAAAAAATATTGGCAAACTCCTGTTAGAACAGTTAGAATTACTTGTTGAAAACTACAAAACAATCATGGTGGTTTCTGACCCTAATTCGCTAAACTTTTATCATAAATATGGTTATCAAAAAATTGGTGAAGAAAAAAGCAAGCCTGATGGAAAGAATCTGCCAGTTTTAAAAAAAATTATTTGGAAAAATCGAGTTCTATATCCACAATAAATTTCATATTCCTGAAAATTTTATCTTTAGTTTTTCATTAATTCTTAGACCAGTACTACTCGTTTGCTATTGAGGTCTATTGGATAATTGTATATCGTTTTAATTGGAGAACTATTCCAAATATTTATGGCAATCTTCATAGACATTGATACCTTCCTGTTAGACATATGTCTCAATAATAAAAGATATCAGAAGACAATTTGATGTTTTTATTGAGCTTATAAATTTTAGAAAAGACTCAAATTAGTAGAGAGTTAAAAGTTATCAAACTTATCAATAGTTTCTTACATATGTGATGGTATCACAAGTATAAATTAATGCATTTGCTTGAAATAATTATCTTTGTTTCACTCATGGAAAGGATAGAAAAATAACTATTATACTTTCATCTAAATAAAATATTGTCTTGTTTTTAATACTATGAAGAGAATAATCATTTCACTTTTACTGGTTTTGATATTTGTAAATTATAGTCAGGCGCAAAAAGAAAAATATCAAAGCTTTTTTATATATAATTTCACAAAGTACATCAAATGGCCTGATTCATATAATTCAGGAAAATTTGTTATCGGAGTAATTGGAGATGCCGAAATCTTCAAATCAATTATAGAAATGGCGAAATTAAAAAAGAAGGCAGGAAATGGCCTTGCAATAGAAGTAAAGAATTATTCTTCCGCAGATCAAATTGAAGATTGCAATATATTGTTTGTATCAGAGAGAAATGTTGGAAGTCTTCAGGATATTTGTGACCGTACTATCTCCAAGCCAATGCTTATTGTAACTGACACACCAGGAATGGCCAATCAAGGTTCAATAATTAATTTTGTAGACAAAGACGGAAAAATTAAATTCGAACTTAATGAAAGTAATGCCTTAAGTCGCGGATTAATTGTTTCAGGTTCTTTAGCCAGTCTGGCAATAGTAATTTAGGAAATTCAATACATAAATTTTTAGAGCTTCTTTCACAAAAGA